>VAZT01000325.1 GCA_005884825.1 Alphaproteobacteria bacterium | reverse complement strand
TGATCGATCTGGAATTCATCGTCCAGTATTTGATGCTGAGACACGCCGCCTCGTCGCCACAGATCCTTCGGCGCGTGACAACGGAGGCGATCGCCGCGCTCGGAAAGGCGGGGCTGTTGCTGCCGCAGGCGTCGCATGAGCTCGGCGAAGCGGCGGCGCTCTTCCGCAATGTCCAGACGGTGCTCACCCTGCTCGGCGACGGATCGTCGTCGACCGTGATTCTCCCCGAACCTGATGTCGCCGCGCTCGCGGCCTGCGTTGGTGCGGTTGACTTCGCCCGGCTCGACGCAGATATCACCGCCGCCGCGGCACGCGTTAGCGGCTGGTACGATCGCCTGATCGAGCAACCGGCGCGACAGGCGGCTCAAGCAAGAGGAGACGACGCGCGATGAGTGTCGAGATCGGCGAAAAAGCCCCGGACTTCACGCTGCCCACCGACGGCAACGGCAGTGTCACACTGTCCGCCCTTAAGGGCAAAAAAATCGTCCTTTATTTTTATCCGAAGGACGACACGTCCGGCTGCACCGCCGAGGCGTGCGGATTTCGCGATGCCTTCCCGGATTACGGCGGGACGGGATCGGTGGTGATCGGGATCTCGAAGGACTCGGTCGCCTCGCACGACAAGTTCAAGAAAAAGCACGAGCTCCCGTTCATCCTCGCTTCCGATGCGGGGTCCGACGTCTGCGAAAAATACGGTGTCTGGGTCGAAAAGAGCATGTACGGACGCAAGTATATGGGTATCGAACGCTGCACCTTCCTGATCGATCAGGAGGGCGTCGTACGCGGCGCCTGGCGCAAGGTCAGGGTGCCGGGCCATGTCGCCGAAGTGCTCAAAGCAGCGCGCGCCCTCTAGCCGGTCGCCGCCCCCCACACCTGTATCTCGTGCAGCAGCGCCTCGACGGCGCCGCAGGCGAAACCGAGACATGTCTCGTCGACGAGCCGCCCGTCGCGGATCTTGTCGGCTGAGGAAGTGATGGTGACCTCGCGCGCCAACGCGACTCGGGACAGCATCGAGTCGAGGGCAACACGCAGATGCTCGAGGCATCGCGCGCCGCCGAGCGCGCCGCGCGACGTCGCCATGATGGCGACCGGCTTATATGCCATTACCGAGGTGAAGGCGGGGCGCGAAGCCCAGTCGAGCGCGTTCTTCAGGACACCGGGAATGCTGTGGTTGAACTCCGGCGCGCAAAGCACGAGCCCGTCGCTTTCGGCGATCGCCGAGAGCAGCTCCTTGACAGGCGCGGGTCGCTTCTCTCCCTCGAAATCCTGATTGTAGAGCGGCACGGTCCCGAGGTCCCAGATCGTGATCTCGGCCCGGCCGGAGAATTTCTCGCGCAAGGTTTCCAGCACCGCATTCGAATAAGAGCCGCTGCGCAGGCTGCCGGACATTCCAATCAGACGGGTCAAGAGGGTTCTCTATTTCGTCGGGATGAGGCGCCCCTCATAGCGAAAGCCGCTCGCCAATGCCAACCTTCTCGCGCAGGATGCAAAGGCATCGGCATGATCAGGATTGCACCCGGATGCTGGAATTGAGGCCCAATTGCGAATGCTGCGACCGGGATTTGCCGCCCCACTCGCTCGACGCCCGGATCTGCTCTTATGAGTGCACATTTTGCCGCGAGTGCGCCGAAGGAGTGCTCGGCGGGCATTGTCCCAATTGCACCGGCGAACTGGTGCGCCGGCCGATCCGGCCAACAGACCGGCTGCTGCGCCATCCGGCGTCGACGCGCCGGATCTTCAAGCCGGAAGGATGTGCCCGGACGTGACTTTGCGCGCATCCCGCCGGGGCTTGGTGCCGCCCTTTATCGCGATGGACGTGCTGCGCGCCGCCAACGAGCGGGAGGCTGCGGGCGCCGACGTGATCCACCTCGAGGTCGGTCAGCCGGGGACCTCGGCACCTCAGGGGGTGCTCGAAGCCGCTTGCGGTGCGCTGGCGAGCGAGCGGATCGGCTATACCGATGCGCTCGGCATCGCGCCATTGCGGCAGGCGATTGCCGGCCATTATCAGACCCAATACGGGGTTGCCGTCGACCTGGCCGAGGTCGTCGTCACAACCGGCTCGTCAGCCGCGTTCCAGCTCGCCTTTCTCGCCGCCTTCGAGGCCGGCCACCGAGTGGGGCTCGCGGTCCCGGGATACCCGGCCTATCGCAACATCCTGACGGCGCTCGACATCGAGCCGGTGCTGATCGAGGTCGGTGTGAACGCCCATTACCAGCCGACACCCGAGCTGCTCGCCGACGCGGGCCGGCTCGATGGGCTGATCATCGCCAGCCCGGCCAACCCGACCGGAACGATGATCGGCGCCGGCGACCTCTCTCGGCTGGCCGGCTACTGCGATGGTCACGGCATCCGCCTGATTTCGGACGAGATCTACCATGGGATCACCTATGAGAGCGCTGCCGCGACGGCGCGTGCTTTCGGACAAGAGGCGGTCATCGTCAATTCGTTGTCTAAATACTACAGCATGACCGGATGGCGGCTCGGTTGGATGCTGGTGCCGCCGGATTTGGCGCGTTCGGTCGAATGCCTGGCGCAGAATTTCTACATCTCGCCGCCGGCACTGTCGCAGCTCGCCGCGCTCCCGGTGTTCGGCTGCCGTCCCGAGCTCGACGGCCATGTCGCGCGCTACCGCAGCAATCGCGATCTGTTGATTCGCACCCTGTCGGCGGCCGGGCTTACCCGCTTCGCCCCGGCCGAAGGGGCGTTCTACCTCTATGTCGACGTCTCGAACCTGACACGCGACAGCGAGAGTTTTTGTCGGCGCCTCCTCGCCGAGACCGGGGTCGCGGTGACCCCGGGCCTCGATTTCGACCCGATCCACGGCGGCGATTGGGTGCGTTTCTCGTTCGCCGGCTCGACCGAGGACGTCACTGAGGCGGGGCGCCGCCTCATGGAGTGGCTGCCTGGGGTGAGCTGAATACCACGGCGTGCATGATCCGCCCGGGCAGAAAGGTAAATCCGCCGGCGATCACCAGGGCGCCCGTGAACAACATCAGCATCGCGATGCGGTGCTGCGCGATGTCGTGCCGGCGGGCGTGCAGCACCGCCAGCGGCAATGTCACCAAGACCAGGATGGACAGCAGGTGGATCGGGCTCCACGGACCCCACAGCCGGATCTTGTGGATGAACAAGGAACTGACCGCGACGGTCAGCATCAACATGACCCAGGACCAGCCGATCAGGCGGTGCGGGATCGTGCCCTTCGGCGCGGTGAGCTGAACGAGGCCGACCGCGAAGGCGGTGATGGCCGCCAAAGCGTGAATTTGGATGACGAAGGGAGCGTCGAAGAGCGGCGCGAGTGTCATTGGGGCGAGTGATGCTTCCGGAACGCCGCATGGTCAAGCGCCGGTCTTGACAAGAGGCGCATCCAAGAACAAAAATGGAACATGCTCGATGCGGCAAGGGCCCTTCTTCCTGAGTTACGTGAGCGCGTCCGGCGGATCGAGCGGTCGCCGGCGATGGCGCATGGAGTGTTGCCCTTTGGCGTCGCGGCGATCGACCGGGCATTGCCGGGCGGCGGGCTCGCGCGGGGCGCCTTGCACGAGATCTTGGGAGCAGGCGGCGACGAGGAGGAGGACGGCGCGCTCCCCGCCGCTTTTGCCGCCCGCATTCTCGGACGGCTCACGAGACCGCCCACCTCACCCTCCCAGTCGCTCACGCGACCGGGCCCCTCCCTCTCCCCCCTAAAGGGCGGAGAGGGTCGGGATGAGGTGGGAGTGATAGTGTGGTGCCAATGCCGCCCGGATCTCTACGGGCCTGGCCTTGCGGCGCACGGGCTCGATCCCGGGCGGGTCGTGCTGGTCCGGGCGCCGCGCGATGCCGAGATCCTGTGGGCGATGGAGGAAGGGCTGCGCGCCCCGGGGATTGTCGCTGTGGTCGGTGAAATCGGGTCCCTCCCGATGGTGGCGAGCCGCCGATTGCAGATCGCCGCGGAACACTCCGGCATCACCGCCTTGCTGCTGCGGCGCTGGCGCGACGGAGGTCAGGCGGCGCGAGAACGCTCTCTGCCGAACGCGGCCGTGACCCGTTGGCGCATCGCCGCCTTGCCGTCGCGTCCCAGCCGCGGCGAGCCGGGGGTCGGGAATCCGCGGTGGTGCGTCGAGCTCTTGCGCTGCCGCGGCGGCGAGCCGGCGTGCTGGGAAATGCCGGCCTGGGAAATGGAGGTGCCGGATGCGACGGATCATGTATCTCTGGCTACCGCGCTGGCCGATCGACCGGCGGCACCTGTCGCAGCGGAAAAATATCGGCGCGCCGGCTGAAGAGGCTCCGTTCGCCACGGTTGCCGATGCTGCCGGACGGCGGCTCCTCGCCGCGGTCAACCCGGCCGCAACCGCCGCCGGCTTGGCGCCGGGAATGCCGCTGGCGGATGCGCTCTCCTTTCTGCCCGGCCTCGCCACTGCCCTGGCGAAGCCGGCGGAGGACGCCGCCGCGCTGCGGCGGCTGGCGGAATGGTGCGGCCGCTACAGCCCATGGACCGCTCCCGATGGCGCAGATGGGGTGCGGATCGAGATCACCGGCTCGGCCCATCTCTGGGGCGGGGAAAGAGCACTCGCTGCCGATTTGATGGCCCGGCTCGACCGCCGGGGTGTCGCCGGCCGCATCGTCATTGCCGATACGCTCGGCGCTGCCTGGGGTATGGCCCGCTTTGCGGAAGCGAGCGGTAATGTCCTCATTCTGGCTCCGGGAGAGCTTCGCGCCGCCCTTGCTTTGTTGCCTGTGGAAGCCCTCCGCCTCGACCCGATCACCGCGCAGGGGCTGCGGCGGGTCGGGTTGAAATGGGTCGGCGATCTCTATGCGATGCCGCGCGATGCGCTGGTCCGCCGGTTCGGCGAGACCGTGGCGCGGCTGCTCGATCAGACGCTGGACGAGATGCCGGAGCCGTTGTCGCCGCTCGGCGAGGTGCCGAGCCGGCGGGTGCGGTTGAGCTTCGCCGAGCCGATTACCGAGCCCGCCGATCTGATGCTGGCAACGGAACGGCTCACCGCGGATCTCGTCCCTCGCTTGGCGCGGGAAGGAACGGGGGCACGGCGGCTCGATCTCGCCTTTCACCGCGTCGACGGCCGGGTCGAGCGGATCCGCCTCGGCACCGCCCGCCCGAGCCGCGATCCGCGCCATCTCGCGGCGCTCTTCAAGGAGCGGCTCGACACAATCGATCCCGGCCTCGGCATCGAAGACATGATCCTAGCCGCCTACGCGGTCGAGCCTCTGCCGGCCGAGCAGATCGGACTTCCCGGCCAGGCTGCCCGCAACGAGACGAGCGGCATCGCCCCGCTTCTCGACCGGCTCGGCAACCGGCTGGGGCTCGACGCAGTGTCGCGGCTCGAGCCGCGCGAGAGCCATATCCCGGAACGTGCTTCGGTCAGAGTGGCGATTGGCGAAGCTCTCGCTTCATCCGTCGCCCCCGCGAAAGCGGAGGCCCAGGGGCAACTGGCACCAGGACCCGGGTCTCTGGATCCCCGCTTGCGCGGGGATGACGGAATACGGCCACCCCGCCCGATCCGGTTGTTCGACCCGCCGGAACCGGTCGAGGCGTTTTGGCTGCTGCCCGACGACCCTCCGTTCCGGTTTATGTGGCGGCGCCGTCGGCATCGGGTCATGCGCGCCGATGGGCCGGAGAGGATCGCGGAGGAATGGTGGCGGCCTGGGGCGTCCGGCGAGGTCGATGCGATCCGCGATTATTACCGGGTCGAAGACGAGGAGGGACGTCGCTTCTGGTTGTTCCGGGCGGGTCTCCACGGCGGCGACC
>VAZT01000324.1 GCA_005884825.1 Alphaproteobacteria bacterium | reverse complement strand
CGCCGGGCTGGAGCCGGATATCCAATTTCCCCGGGAGCCACCGGCAAGCCATCGGCATCTCGACCCCGCTGATCGTCGATGATCGATTTGTCGCGGTCATCAATGTCGTCATCGATCTGGCGCGGCTGTCGCAGTTCTTATCGACCCTCGCGGTCGGCAAGTCAGGCACGGCTGTCGTGCTCGATCGCAACGGCAACGTCATGGCTTCGCCCGATCCGGGCGCGATAGAGCGCCAGCAGAACGGCGAGACGCCGACCCTCCGCAGCCTGAGCCAAGGCGACAGCCTGCTAAGGACGGTCGGCGAATATCTCGGCCGCGGCAGTATGGAACTCGCTGCGCTGTCGGAAACGCGCCAGGTCGAATTCGCCTCCCCCGAGGACGGCCGCGAGTACTTTCTCACCTTCGCGCCGTTGAGTTTCGACGACTGGGTGGTTGCTACGGTCGTACCGGCCAGTGATTTCCTGGCGACGATCGAGCGCAATGCAAAACTCCTGCTCGCCGCTCTCGGATTATTGACGCTCGTCATCGCGTGCTTGGCCATCCTGGCGGCCAACAGGCTAATCGGCGCGCCGCTGCTCCGCATCGTCGGCCAACTGAAGCACATCGAGAGCTTCGAGCTCGACGCGATTACCCGGATGAGTTCGCCGCTGCGCGAGCTCGACAATCTATCCGCCGCGCTGACGCAGATGAGCCGGGGTCTCGCGTCCTTCCAGAAATACATACCGACGGCGCTCGTTCGCACGCTGGTGGCGCGCGGCGTCGAGGCTCGCCCAGGCGGCCGTCAGCAGGTCCTGACCGTCCTCTTTACCGACATCGTCGGCTTCACCGGGCTGTCGGAGCGCCTCGGTGACGCGATCGTGCCGGTACTGAGCGACTACCTCGAGCTCGCCTCGGCGGCCATATCCACGCGAAACGGAACGATCGACAAGTTCATTGGCGATGCGGTAATGGCGTTCTGGGGAGCGCCGACGCCGAACGACCGGCATGCGGTCGACGCTTGCGCCGCGGCGCTCGAATTCAGACGCCGCCTGAGTCGCCACTCCACCGACAGCGCGGTTCCGCTGCGCATGCGTGTCGGAATCAATACCGGGCCAATGCTGGTCGGCAATATCGGTTCCAGCGAGCGGTTGAGCTACACGGTGATCGGCGATGCCGTGAATGTCGCGAGCCGCCTCGAAGCGGTCAACAAACGCTACGGAACCGAAATACTGATCGGCGAGGACACGCGCGCGGCCGCCGGTGACGTTATCCTGGTCCGTCGGCTCGATTGGGTCGCCGTTTATGGCCGCACGCAAGGGCTTGCCGTGTACGAGCTGCTCGGCATGGCCGATCACGGCGCTTTGCGGCAGCCGGAATGGGTCACAGCATACGAAGCCGGTCTCGACGCCTACGCACGACGCGATTGGTCGGGTGCGGCCGAGCTGTTCGAGAGCGCGATTGCTATTCGCGGCGATGATCTCCCTTCGCAGATATTCGTCGAGCGCTGTCGGAAATATCTTGCGTCTCCGCCCCCGGAGGATTGGACTGCGGTGTCGATACTCGCCGAAAAGTGATTTGCCGACCCCGGTAGCGCGCTACAGAACGGAGGCCTGCTCGCGATGGAGATCCTATGAAGCCTTCCGTGCTCATCGCCGCCGCTGTCGCCGCCGCGGCGTCTCTGCCGATGCCGGCGGATGCGGGACCGGCGCCGGCTCCACCTTACAAGGCGGAGAAATGCTTCGGCGTTGCCGCTGCCGGTCAGAACGACTGCCAGACTGCGACCCATTCCTGCGCCGGCGAGTCGAAAACAGCCGCCGCAGGCGATTCGTGGATCTACGTGCCGGCGGGTACCTGCATGAAGATCAACGGCGGCAGCCCGACCCCGAAAGAATCCTGATCGCTCAAACGGCCGCCGCGATACTGTTCTTCGCCCACTGCCGGGATCAAACGTGATCCGCTTCGGCCGGGCGATCTGCGGAGACCTCCATCAGGCCGAGCGCCGGGAATGGTGGCTCGCGAACGCGCGCGGCGGCTATGCCGCCGGCACGATCGCCGGCAGCCTGACGCGGCGAGATCATGGACTGCTGATTGCGCCGGTAGACCCGCCGCTGGGCCGCCGGCTCGTTTGGGTCAAGGCCGATGCGGAGCTTATCGACGGGGAGCGGAGCTGGCCGCTGTTCACCAACCGCTGGAGCGGCGGGACGATCAGTCCGGCGGGTTACGTCCATATCGAGACCTTTTGTCTCGATGGCTGCATCCCCGTCTGGCTCTTCGCGGTGGGACTCATTCGCGTCGAGGCACGGATCTGGCTCGAACCGGATGCCGATACGACCTATGTCGCCTGGCGGCTCTTACCCGGTCCCGAGCAGGGCATGCGGAAGCTGTCGCTGCGCGTTCGGCTCATGGTCAATGACCGCGACCACCACGGCCAGACTATGCCCGGAGAGTTCGCCCCGGTGCTGGAGGCCGATGAAGCTGGCTTGCGGGTATGCCGGCCAGGATTCGCACTGACTTTGCGGACCTGTGGCGGCATCATCATGCCGGTTCGGCAATGGATCGAAAATTTCGATTTGCCGGTCGAGCGCGAGCGCGGTCTCTCCGACCGGGACAACCATTTGCAGGTTGGGGAAGTTCGGCTCGATTTGCTTCCCGGTAAATGGGTCGGCATTGTCGGCAGCCTGGTGGGCGATCCGTCTCCCGATTTGGAAGCCGCGCTGGAACGCCGGCTAAAGTGGCAGCAAGGCGTGCTCGACCAAGCCGCCCGGCAGGTCCCCGAAATGGCCGCGCCGCCCGACTGGATCGCGCAACTGCTGCTCGCCGCCGACGGCTTTATCTTCAGCCGGCCGCTGCCTGCTCGCCCCGACGGCAAATCAGTGATTGCCGGTTATCCCTGGTTCGGCGACTGGGGCCGCGACACGATGATCTGCCTCCCGGGATTGACGCTCGCCACCGGCCGGCAGGAATGGGCGCGTGACATTCTGCTGACCTTCGCGCGTTTCGTCGACCGCGGAATGCTGCCCAATGTCTTTCCGGGTGCCGGCGCCAAACCCGACTACAACACCGTCGACGCGACCCTATGGTTCTTCGAGGCTTGGCGCGCGTATATCGAAGCGAGCGGGGACCGGGAAACCCTCGCTCGGGTCTTTCCTGTCCTCGCCGAAATCGTCGATTGGCATCTCAAGGGCACACGCTACGGGATCCGCGTCGACCCCGGTGACGGGCTGCTCCGCGCCGGCGAACCCGGAGTGCAGCTCACCTGGATGGATGCGAAGGTCGGCGACCGGGTCGTGACCCCGCGCATCGGCAAGCCGGTGGAGATCAATGCGCTCTGGTACAACGCGCTGTGCATCATGGCCGGCTTTGCCGAGATGCTCGGCCGGCCGGCAGATCCTTACCGCAACCTCGCCGAACGGGTCCGTCTTAGCTTTGCTGGCTTCGCCGACGAGCGCACCGGTGGGCTTTACGACGTAATCGACGGCCCCGCGGGCAATGACGGCTCGATCCGGCCGAACCAGATCCTGGCGGTCAGCCTGCCGCATTCGCCCGTGGCGTCGGATCAGCAGAAACGCATCGTCGCGCTGTGCGGCGACCGGTTGCTGACCTCCTACGGGCTGCGCTCGCTCGCGGCCGGCGAACCCGACTACAAGCCGCACTATACCGGCGACCCGTGGCGCCGCGACGGCGCTTATCATCAAGGGACGGTGTGGGCCTGGCTACTCGGCCATTACGCGCTGGCGGAATACCGCGTGCGCGGCGATGCCGATTTGGCGCTGCAGCGTCTCGGCGCCATGCGGGATCACCTGTTCGATGCCGGGCTCGGAACCGTCAGCGAAATCTTCGAAGCCGAGCCGCCGCACCTCCCGGGCGGTGCGCCCTCCCAGGCCTGGTCCGTCGCTTGCGTCATCGAGGCGTGGTGGCGATTGCAACGCGTGCGTGCCCAAGTTTAAGAAGGAATCGAGCGAGAGGTCCGTCCGATGAACCACAACCCGATCTCCGACACGGTCCAGTTTCTGCTGCAACCGGGGTGGACGACGGCGATATTTTCGCTCCTCCTCGTCGGCAGCATCGCCGTCGCGGTCCATGTCTACCGCAAGATGCCGGCACAGCGCACGATCGAGCATGTCGGGAACTGGGTTTTTCGTTTACTGATCGGCTGCATGTGGTGGCAGCAGACCCTGTGGAAATTGCCGCCCTTCTATACCGATCATCCGGAGCAGCCGTTCGGCGAGACGGGGCTGGCCTATTGGATGACCGTAATGGGCAGGTCCGCGGCGATCCCGTTGCAGGCCGATTTTGTCAACATCATCGTATTGCCGCATTTCTATCTCTTCGCACCCATCGTCTACGCGGCAGAGGTGCTGACGGCGGTATCGCTGATATTGGGGATTTTCGTGCGCTTCTGGGGTCTGATCGGGGCGCTGCAGATCCTCAATCTGTGGCTCGGGCTCTATAATGCGGAGGGGGAGTGGCCCTGGACGTATTTCTTCCTTCTGGTCATCCAGCTGATCTTTGCCCTTCACCATTATGGCCGCAGCCTCGGCCTCGACGCTCTGATCGTCGAGCGATGGAAAGGGCGTCGCAGCCTGATGGGGATCCTGGCCGCTGAAGCCACTTAGGGCACCGCTCGACGGGGAGCTGAGCCGATGGCAGAAGGTATGCGCAGGACATTTCGCAGCGCCGAAGCACTGCGCCTCGAGGAAATAAGGCATGGCAAGCATTGGCGGCGCTGGGGGCCGTATCTCAGCGAGCGGCAATGGGGAACGGTGCGCGAGGATTACAGCGAATACGGCACGGCCTGGGAATATTTCCCGCACGATCATGCGCGCAGCCGGGCCTATCGCTGGGGCGAGGACGGGATCGGCGGCTTTGGCGACGACCACCTGCTGCTCTGTCTCGGCTTGGCACTGTGGAACGGCCGCGACCCGATCCTGAAGGAACGCCTTTTCGGGCTTACGAATTCCGAAGGCAACCACGGCGAGGACGTCAAGGAGCTCTATTACTACCTCGACGGCACGCCCACCCATTCATACATGCGGATGCTCTACAAGTATCCGCAAGCCGCTTTCCCGTATGCTCAACTGGTCGAAGAGAACCGCCGCCGCGGCCGGGCGGACCCCGAGTTCGAGCTGATCGACACCGGCATCTTTGCCGATAATCGCTATTTCGATGTCGAGATCGAATACGCCAAGGCCGATGTTAACGACATCCTGATCCAGCTGACGATCCACAACCGGGCGGGCGAAGCGGCAATGTTGCACGTGTTGCCGCAGCTCTGGGCGCGCAATACCTGGTCGTGGAAACCCGATTCGATGCGGCCTCAGCTTGTCGCGCGCGAAGATCATTCGATCTCGATCGATGTTCCGCGGATGCCGCCGCTGCGGTTTCATTGTGATGGCCGTCCGGAATTTCTATTCTGTCAGAACGAGACGAATGTTAAGCGTCTCCACGGGATCGAGGCGCCGGGCCACCATTTCAAGGACGGCATCAACGATTATGTCGTGAACGGTGATACCTCAGCCGTGAACCCAGATCCCCGGGGCACCAAAGTCGCGGCGCATCATCGACTCAGCCTGCCGCCCGGAGGAAGCGGCCGATTGCGTGCGCGGCTGAGCTCCGCCGGGCACGCCACGGGTCTTGATGACTTTGACCGCATTTTCGGTCAGCGCCGAGCCGAAGCCGACGAATTCTACGCGGAATTGCAGCAGGACATCGCCGACCCCGATGCGCGGCTCGTCCAGCGACAAGCGCTCGCCGGCATGCTGTGGTCGAAGCAATTCTATTACTTCGACATTCCCGAATGGTTGAACGGCGATCCGCTGCAGCCCCAACCGCCCGCAGCGCGGCGGCACGGACGCAATTCGGATTGGCCGCATCTGAACAACGCCGACATCGTCGCAATTCCCGACAAATGGGAATACCCGTGGTACGCTGCCTGGGATCTGGCCTTTCACGCCGTCACTTTGGCGCTGATCGATCCGGGCTTCGCCAAGACCCAGCTGCTGCTGCTGACGCGCGACTGGTACATGCACCCCAATGGCCAATTGCCCGCTTATGAATGGGCATTCGGCGACGTCAACCCGCCGGTGCATGCCTGGGCGGCATGGCGTGTCTATGAAATCGACCGCGAGCACCGCGGCGGCGAGGGCGATTGGGATTTTCTCGAACGTGTCTTCCACAAGCTGATGCTCAATTTCACCTGGTGGGTCAACCGCAAGGACGTCGAGGGGAGGAATATTTTCCAGGGCGGGTTTCTCGGGCTCGACAACATCGGCATATTCGACCGCAACGCAAAATTGCCGAATGGCGGCTACATGAACCAGGCGGACGGCACCGCCTGGATGGCGATGTACACGCTGAACCTGATGCGCATTGCGCTCGAGCTGGCGCTCACCGACCATGTCTACGAAGACATCGCTTCCAAATTTTTCGAGCATTTTCTCTACATTGCCGAGGCCATGACCAATATCGGCGGCAATGGGATCGGATTATGGGATGACGAGGACGAATTCTATTACGATGTATTGCACCTGCCCGATGGCGAGCGGATCCCATTGCGCGTGCGCTCGCTGGTCGGGCTGATACCGCTCTTTGCCGTCGAGGTGCTCGACGCCTCGGTCTTCACCCGGCTGCCGAGGTTCAGCGCCCGGGCGCACTGGTTTCTCGAGCACCGGCCGCACCTCGCGCGGCTGGTATCGCGCTGGCACGACCCAAGTACCGGCGAGCGGCACCTGCTGTCGCTGCTGCGCGGTCACCGCATGAAGCGCCTGCTCAACCGGATGCTCGACGAGACGGCGTTCCTGTCCGACTTTGGGGTGCGTTCGCTGTCCAAATTCTATGGGGAGCATCCCTATGTGTTCGAACGCGCCGGCCACCGGTTCAGCATCGGCTATGTCCCGGGGGACTCGGCTACGGAGGTGTTCGGCGGCAATTCGAACTGGCGCGGCCCAGTCTGGATGCCGGTGAATTTTCTGCTCATCGAGTCGCTGCAGAGGGTCCACAGCTACTATGGCGACGACTTCAGGATCGAATGTCCGGTCGGCTCCGGCACGATGCTGCATCTGGGCGAAGTCGCGGCCGAGCTGTCCCGCCGCCTGTGCCGCATTTTTCTGCGCGGATCGGACGGACAACGACCCGTTCTCGGCGACTCGCCAATCGAGCAGAGGGACCCGCATTTCCGCGACAATGTGCTGTTCTATGAATTCTTTCACGGCGACACCGGCCGCGGTCTCGGCGCCTCGCACCAGACCGGCTGGACCGCGCTGGTCGCTCTGCTGCTGGGCTCTTATTCCGAGGGAGCGGCGGCTCGACAGACGGCGCCCGCGGCCGTGGCGGAGGCCGCATTGGCCGATAACTAATATTCTCGCTGTCCCGGAGCTGTGAAATTGCGCACCAAAGTAGTCACCTCGACGACCGGCGAAAAGGTTTCGGCGAGACCATGTCGTACCGATCCCGAGCCTGAAGGCCAGGCCACGTACGAAATGGCTAATTTGCGGCCCGAGCGCACTGGGCTGCCGTTCGTCGTGTTCATTTCGCAAAGAGGCGGTGCGAGGCAAGATGTCCGGGTCAAAGTCGCCCGCGCTCCGAGGGTTCGACCTTCCGAGATGGTCACCATCGCTCTCCGTCCCTCAGTCCGGGTAGTAAGGGGCAGGCTCGATCCACACGATTTGGCGCTTCTGCGGCAGTGGATCGATCTCAATGAACAAGTATTGATCGATTATTGGAACGGTGTCATTGGATATACCGAAGACGCATTGAGCGCCCTCCGGCCAATCCAGCCCGCACCCGAATGAAAGGCTCGGTCGGCAGCCCGTTCCGGCGGCGAGCAGCTGCCGCGTTCCGCGACGCCGGGGTCCATCTGCCGCTCCGAAGGCGCAGCCCATGTGATTTCGGTCGTCCGTAATATGCCCACTTCGCGTTGTATGTTCCCTCATCGAGCCAAGTGGGGAACGGGGTGTCGCTACAACCAAGGGGACAGCTCTCGCTGCTGATTTGCTGCAGATACAGCAAGGCATGATTTCCGGCCCAACTTTTAATTGTAGATAGCGGCTTTGGCCATTGGCAGGACGTCGTGTTTTTTGCGATCATTCGCGGGACGAGATGGCGGAGAAGGCCCACGGGTTTGAAATTCGGGATTGGCTATGGCGCATCAGCATGATCATCGAGGCGAGGGCAATACGACGGCGCACAATCACGATTGCTGCGGGTTGTTCGGCTGCGGCGACGAGAAGGGCACCGGGGTGGTTCGGGAGGACATCAAGGCTGGTGCGTTCGACAAGCGGGCGGCGGATCGGCTCCTGCACATGGACCACGTCGAACAGGAGCGGCTGGATCGTTTTCTGAGCGCGCGTGGGCGGGCGCGGCGCCAATTGCTGCGGGCGAGCAGCTTCATGGGTGCGCTCGCAGCGGTCGGACCCTGGTTCGGCAAGCTCGCTCAGGCGGCGGGCAGCGGCGATACGGTCCCGACCGCGACCGGGAGCGGCGGCCGCGTCCATGTCGTCGACTCGACCAAGAAGACGGTGCGGCTCGGTGTGTTCGATGCGACCCTGCCGCCGATTTTGACGATCGATTCCGGTGATTCGATCAGCTTTCCGAACACCTGGTCGCATTTTCTGAACGAGCTGGAGCCGGGAGTTCCGATCGGCCGGCTCGCAGAATTGCGCACCAGCAATCCCGGGCGCGGGCCGCATTCGATCATTGGCCCCATTGCCGTCAAAGATGCCGAGCCGGGCGATGTGATCGAAATCCGCTACAAGCGGTTGCACCCGGCAAATTGGGGCGCCGTGTTCAACAACCCGGGCTCTCTGGGTACCGGGCTGTTGCCGCAGGATTTTGCGCAGGGACAGATCAAATACGTCGATCTCGACCTGACCGCGATGCAGGGAAAATTTGCGCCCGACATCAACATTCCGCTGACGCCGTTTCAGGGAACATTGGGTGTCGCGCCGCCCGACGGCTTTTTCCCGCCGCTAAGCCCAGGCGTCACGAGCTCGGTGCCGCCTGGCCCGCATGGCGGAAATCTGGATTTGCGCGAGCTGGCGGAAGGCTCGACACTCTATCTGCCGGTCTGGCAGCCCGGCGGTCTGATCTACACCGGCGACTCGCATGCCGTGCAAGGCGACGGTGAGATCAGCCTCACCGCGCTCGAAACCCGGATGCAGGAGGTGCTGATCCAAATCGTCCTGCACAAGCAAAAGAAGTTTCAGTGGCCGGTCGCCGAAACGGCGACCCACTGGATCGCCGTGGGTCTCGACAAGGATCTCAATACGGCGATGAGCCTGGCGGCGCGCAACGCCATCGAGTTTCTGTCGACCCGCGCCAAACTGACCCCGCACGACGCCTACGCCTTGTGCAGCATCGCGGTGAGCTTCCGGGTGACCCAGGTCGTCGACATTGTGCGCGGCGTGCACGCGATGATCCCGAAAAACCTGTTCACCGGAGAGCTGCGGGGGCAGATCGCCGTCGTTTAGGATTGGTTTCATCCGTCATTCCCGCGAAAAGCGGGAACCCAGGGCGGGCAGGACCGCGGCGGTAGCCCCCTGTTCGAGCCAGGGGCAGGCCCTGGGCCCCCGCTTTCGCGGGGGTGACGATAATTTTGGAGGAGGAGGGAACGAATGAGGCTAGAGAATAGGGTTGCGCTGATCACCGGAGGCGCCTCCGGCATGGGCGCCAGCATGGCGCGGATCTTCGCTCGCGAGGGGGCCAAGGTCGCCGTCGCCGACGTGCTCGACGAGGAGGGCAACAAGGTCGTCGCCGAGATTACACAGGCCAATGGCGCGGCGATGTTCCGCCATCTCGATGTGACCAGTGAGGCGGAGTGGAAGGCGGCGGTCGATGAGACGATTGCCGAGTTCGGCAGGCTCGACATTCTCGTCAACGACGCCGGCCTCTCCGGCAGCGCTGTCGAGGATCTGTTCGACACCGCGGCCTGGGACCGGCTCATGGCGGTCAATGCGCGCGGCGTCTTTCTCGGCATGAAACTCGTGATCCCGCTGATGAAGGCGGCCGGCGGTGGATCGATCGTCAACATCTCGTCGATTTCGGGCATCACCGGCCAGCACCATGTGCATGTCGGCTACAACGCCTCGAAGGGGGCGGTGCGCACTTTGACGAAAGCGGCGGCGGTGCAGCACGGCGCCGACAACATTCGCGTCAATTCGGTGCACCCGGGGCTGATGCCGCCGATGCGCTCGTCGGGCCGCACCGCCGATCCCGAGGTGCGCGCGAGGATGCTGCGGCAGGTGCCGATGGGCCGCGCCGGCCGGGTCGAGGAGGTCGCCAATGCGGTCCTGTTCCTGGCCTCCGACGAAGCCTCCTACATCACCGGCGCCGAACTGTGGGTCGACGGCGGCTATCTCGCCACTTGAACCCGCCGGCGCGCTGCGGTGTCAGCCGGCGATGTCGAGACCAAGATCGAGGATCGGCGCGCTGTGAGTGATCCAGCCGCAGGAGATCAGATCGACGCCGGTTGCGGCGACGGCGGGGGCGGTTTCGAGATTGATCCGCCCGGAGGCTTCGGTAATCGCCCGGCCGTCTACGATGGCCACGGCCTGGCGCATCGTCTGCGGCGTCATGTTGTCGAGCAGCACGGCATCAACCCCGACCGCCAGCGCCTCGGCGAGCTGGTCGAGCGTGTCGACCTCGATCTCGATCTTGACCAGATGGCCGGCATGGCGTTTGGCGCGTTCGAGCGCCGGCCGCACGCCGCCCGCCAATGCGACGTGGTTGTCCTTGATCAGCATCGCATCGTCGAGACCGAAACGATGGTTGGCGCCGCCGCCGAGCCGCACCGCCTCTTTTTCGAGCGTGCGCAGGCCAGGGGTCGTCTTGCGGGTGCAGACGATCATTGCGTTGCTGCCAGCGATCGCGTCGGCGAGCGCCCGCGTCGCCGTCGCGACCCCTGACATCCGGGACAAAAGATTGAGCGCGGTGCGCTCTGCGCCGAGCACGCCTCTGGCTCTGCCATTGATCCGCGCGACAATGTCGCCGCGCGAGATCCGGGCTCCGTCATTGCACAGCCGTTCGATTTGCAGTGTCGGGGCGACCAGCTCAAAGGCGAGCAATGCCGCCCGCACGATCGGCTCGATGATCAGCCGCACCGCCGGCCCCTCTCCCCGTCTCACCCCAGCGCCAGCATACGTTCGACCGCACGGCGCGCCCGCTCGGCGATGGCGGGATCGACAGTGACCTCGTGGGTCATGGTTTCGAGCGAATGCCGGATTTTCGGCAAGGTGATGCGCTTCATGTGCGGACACAAACTGCACGGCCGCACGAATTCGAGGTCTGGGTACTGCAGCGCGACATTGTCGCTCATCGAGCACTCGGTCAGGATCACCACTCGCGCCGGCCGCTCTTTCCCGACATAATCGGCCATCGCCGCGGTCGAGCCGGTGAAATCGCATTCCGCGATGACCTCGGGCGGGCATTCCGGGTGAGCCAGCACGGTGATCCCGGGATGGCTCTCGCGCAGGCTTCTGATGTCCTCCGGGGTGAAACGCTCATGCACCTCGCAGTGACCCTTCCAGGCGATGATTTCGACTTTGGTCAGGGCCGCAGTGTTGCGGGCCAGGTACTCGTCCGGCAGCATGATGACGCGAGGCACCCCGAGCGCCTCGACGATCTTCTTCGCGTTGCTCGAGGTGCAGCAGACGTCGGACTCGGCCTTCACCGCCGCCGAGGTATTGACGTAGGTGACGATCGGCACGCCCGGATGGCGCTGCCGCAGCAGCTGGATATCGGCTGCCGTGATCGATGCGGCGAGCGAGCATCCGGCTTCGAGGTCGGGGATCAGCACGGTTTTTGCCGGGTTCAACAGCTTGGCGGTCTCGGCCATGAAGTGGACGCCGGCGAGCACGATCACATCGGCATCGGTGCGCGCCGCCTCGCGCGCCAGCGCCAAGCTGTCACCAACGATATCGCCGACCGTGTGGAAAATGTCTGGGGTCTGATAGTTGTGCGCCAGGACGACCGCGTTGCGTTCCTCTTTGAGCTTGAGGATCGCCGCGATGTCGGCGGCGAGGATCGACCATTCGAACGGCGGAATGTGCCGCTCGACGCGCTTATAGAGCTCAGGAAAAGGCGTGGTAATCCGGGGGGTGGGGTAGGCGGTCTGCAGCATCGTCATCTCCTATAATATGCTCAAATTGAGCATTTCTCCTCCCCGGAAAAACCGGGCCGAACTGCCCGGCATTCCGTTATGCTGCATATGAGAATAAGGCGTCCAAAACTGTCGTCAAGATGTCATCTAAGCAGCCCGCCTTATCCTTTAGCGGAAGACCGAGGCCGGGGCGGGAGCTCGGCTAGGCAGGCGATTGCCGTCTCGCTCGGCTCTCGCTAGCTTGGCGGCGGGTTCTGAACGACAAGCAGCGCCGATCGAGCCTGCTCGATGGAGGAAGGGCATGAGGGCTGATTATGTAATCGTCGGGGCCGGCTCGGCGGGTTGCGTCCTTGCCAACCGGCTGAGCGAGGATCCCGGCGCAAAGGTGATCTTGATCGAAGCAGGCGGGCACGACCGGAGCCCTTATATCCATATCCCCGCGGGCTTTATGAAACTCCTCGATCATCCGACCTTCACCTGGGGGTTTCACGCCGAGCCCGATGCCGGCACGGCCGGACGCGCGATCCTCTATCCCCGCGGGAAGGTGCTCGGCGGGTCGAGCTCGATCAACGGGTTGATCTATATTCGCGGTCAGCCCGAAGATTATGACCACTGGGCGCAACTCGGGAACCGCGGCTGGTCGTGGGACGACTGCCTGCCCTATTTCCGCAAAGCCGAGCGCTGGGAGGGCGAGGAATCGGAGGTGCGTGGCAAGGGCGGCCCGCTCTTCACCTCGCGCATGGACCGGCCGCCGCTTTGTCAGATCGTGATAGAGGCGGGCAAGGAGATCGGCCTCGAATACCGCGAGGATGTCAACAATCTGCCGCCCGGAGCGGGCGACAGTATCGGCTGGTGCCAGCAGACCCGCGGCGGTCGCCGCCGCGCCAGCACCGCGCGCACCTATCTGCGGCCGGCCTTGAAGCGGCCGAATTTGCAGCTCGTGACGAACGCGCTGGTGCACCGCGTGCTGTTCGAGGGCAAACGCGCAGTGGGGGTCGAATTCTCCCGCAACGGCGTCACCGAGCGGGCCGAAGCGGCGCGCGAGGTCATTCTGAGCGCCGGAGCGATTGGCTCCCCACACATTCTCCAGCTCTCCGGAGTCGGCGATCCCGTGCACCTCAGCCGCATCGGCGTCCCGGTGATCCACGAATTGCGCGGCGTCGGCAAGAACATGCAGGACCATTACGTCTGCCGCATGACGTATCCGATCCACGGCGCGCGCACCGCCAATGAGCGCGCCCGCGGCTTGCCCCTGGCCGCCGAAATCGTGCGCTATCTCGTGACCGGCAAGGGCATGCTGACCTACAGCGCCTCACTGGTCGCCGCCTCGGTCAAGGTGCTGGAGGAATCGGCGACACCCGATGTGCAATGCTCATTCGCGCCGGGCAGCTTCAAGGACGGCCAGATCGGCCAGCTCGAAGAGGAACCCGGGCTGACCGGCGGCTCGTGGCAGATGCGGCCCTTGTCGCGCGGTTATGTCGAGGCGAAATCGCCCGACCCGCGGGTCGCGCCGGCGATCAACCCTCGCTATCTTTCGGAGGAGGCCGACCGGCGCGCGGTGATCGGGGGTTTGCGGTTTGTGCGCCGCATTTTCGCAGCGCCGGCCTTGGCGCGCTATGTCGGACCGGAAAAACTCCCCGGTGCGCATGTGCAGAGCGACGACGAGTTGCTCGATTACGGGCGGCGCAACGGCAACACGGTCTACCACGCGAGCTGCACCTGCATGATGGGGCCAGGTGCAATGTGCGTCGTCGACAGCGAATTGCGGGTGCACGGGCTCGAGCGCCTGCGCGTCATCGACGCCTCGGTGATGCCGTCAGTGACCTCGACAAACACCAATGCGCCGACCATCATGATCGCCGAAAAGGGCGCCGACATGATCCGACGCGCGGGGCGAACGACCCAACCGGGGATCACTGGCAAGGCCGCTTAACCGAGGGGGCGCATCAGCGGCGGCGCCATTGGGAGGGTGACATCATGGAAAAGCGCGAAATCAGGGAAAGCTTCACGAACGATCTGCCCGAAACGACGCGACCCGGGTTCTCGCGCCGTTCGTTCCTAACCGCTGCCGGCGCCTTCGGGGCCGTGGCGCCGTTCGGAATCTTCGGGGCGGCCCGCGCGCTGACGACGCCCCCGTATATTCCCGGCGACTCGCTTATTTGCCGCGCCGCGGCGAGCGGCGAAGAGCTGCAGGGGCCACCGCGTCAACTCAAGCTCGCTTGGAATGCGAACGCGGCCTGCACTGTCGCCGCGCCGGTCGCAAAAGAACGCGGCATTTTCGACAAGCATAACCTCGATGTCGAATTCTTCAATTTCGGTGGTTCGACCGATCAGCTGCTCGAGGCGATTGCGACCGGCAAGGCGGATGCCGGTTTGGGGTTGGCCCTGCGCTGGCTCAAGCCGCTGGAGCAAGGCTTCGATGTTCGGATCACCGCCGGTGTGCACGGCGGCTGCATCCGGCTCCTCGGCTCCAAGGCTGCGAATATCGACAGTCTGGAATCGCTGCGCGGCAAAGCTATCGGGATTAGCGATCAGGCGAGCCCGGCAAAGAACTTCTTCTCGATCTACCTTGCCAAAAAGGGCATCGATCCGGCCCAGGAGGTAGAGTGGCGCCAATACCCGGCCAATCTACTCGCGCTTGCCGTCGACAAGGGTGAAGTGCAGGCGCTCGCAGAAATCGATCCGCTGCCCTATCTCTGGCTCAAGGACGGCAAGCTCAACGAAATCGCGACCAACTTGAGCGGTGAATTCATCGACCGCACCTGCTGCGTTCTCGCGATACGCGGCAGTCTCATCCGGAGCGAATTACCGGTGGCGGCCGCTCTGACACGATCGATACTGGAGGCGGCAGACCGGGTCGCTCGCGATCCCGCCGATGCCGCTGCGATTTATTCGGGCTACGGCGGCAGGGGATCCGTGGAGGATCTCGCCACTATGTACCGCAGCCATACGCACCACAATCATCCCGTTGGAGCCACGCTCAAGAAGCAGCTTTTGCTCTACACCGACGAACTCAAGGCGGTGAACGTAATGAAGAAGAGCACCGATTCAACCAAGTTCGCGGAGCGGATCTATATCGACGTTCTGAGCTGAGCCCCGACGGCAGGTCCGCGATGCGCAGCGCCGCCGCCGGTGAGGCCTCAAGCCGGCCGACACCGGCCCGCACCTTTCTCGCGAGATCAGCCGCTCGATCCTTGGTCGGCGGATTGGCCGCGACGGCGGCGTGGCTCGGGGTCGCCGCGCTGGCATTGGCAGGGTTTGCCGGGGTTCGATTTGCAGGCTTGCACAGAGTGCATCGGCTCTCGCCCTGGCTGATCGCTTTGGCGCTGTTTTTCGCTGCCTGGGAGGCCGTAACCGCAAAGTTCGGTCTGCTCCCGCTGCCGTTTTTCCCACCGCCGCAGGCCATACTAGAAGTCGTCATCGATGACCGGGCGCTCCTCGGCGCAGGCGTCTTCGCTTCCTTTCGTCTGCTGGCGACCGGCTATTTTCTCGGCGCGGCGGTCGGATTCGTTACCGGCGTGGCGATCGGCTGGTCGCGGCTTGCCGGTTATTGGATCCACCCGGTTTTGCGGTTTATCGGGCCGCTGCCGGCGACGGCGTGGTTGCCGCTGGCGTTTTTCGTGTTCCCTTCGAGCTTTAGCGCCAGCATTTTCCTGATTGCGCTTGCCACCGGGTTCCCGGTTACCGTGCTCACCTGGTCGGGTGTCGCCGGCGTCAACAGCGCCTATTACGATATTGCGCGGACACTGGGTGCGAGCCAGCGTTTCCTCGTGCTAAAGGTTGCCGTTCCGGCGGCGATGCCGCATGTCTTCGTCGGCCTGTTCATGGGTCTCGGCAATTCGTTCGCGGTTCTGGTCGTGGCCGAGATGCTGGGCGTGAAGGCGGGTCTCGGCTGGTACCTGCAATGGGCGCAGGGCTGGGCGGCCTACGCCAACATGTACGCCGCGCTGTTGATCATGGCGTTCTTGTGCTCCGGGTTGATCACGGCACTGTTCCGCCTGCGCGACCGGCTGCTGTCTTGGCAGAAGGGTCTGGTGCGGTGGTAGCGGCGACCGCAACCGATTATCCGGATCGCGGATCGACGCTGACAATCCACGACGTGAGCCATCGCTTCGACCTGGAGGGGCAACCGCTTCCGGTACTCGACCGGATCAGCTTGCAGGTTGGGCGCGGCGAGTTCGTCGCCCTCCTGGGGCCGAGCGGGTGCGGCAAGTCGACCTTGTTGCGGCTGGTCGCGGACGGTGTGGAGCAACGTAGCGCTCGGCTTGGAAGCGCGCGGGCTGATTCGCACCCATCGCGAACGCGTCGAAGACGCGTTGCGGCTGGTCGGTCTGACCGGCTTCGCCAACGCGTACCCGCACCAGCTTTCCGGCGGCATGGCGCAGCGCGCGGCTCTGGCGCGCGCCCTCGTCAACGATCCGAAGCTGCTCATTCTCGATGAGCCTTTAGGACAACTCGATTCGCTGACCCGCATCACTATGCAGAGCGAGCTCGTGTCGCTGTGGCAGCGGGCGGGCTTCACTGCGCTGCTCGTAACCCACGATGTTGAAGAGGCGTTGTTTCTAGCCGGCCGAGTCATCGTGCTGAGCCAGCGCCCCGCACACATCAAGGCCGAGATCGTCAACACAAGGCCCTATCCCCGCCACCGTGGCGATCCGCATTTGGCCGAGCTTCGCCATGAAGTGTTCGCGCATCTCGGTCTGGCTGCGGCATGGTAAGCATCGGGATATAGATCGGAGGACCAGCATGAAGCTGATGTGGTTTCACCTGATGCCCTATACCGAGTTGCCGGACGATTTCAGGGACAAGAACCCCTCGGTGTGGGTGGACATACACTCGTCGCTGTTCGATCCGCGGCGCGCTCATCACATGTACAACGACTTCATGGACGAGCTCGAATTCGCCGCCGAGTGCGGGTTCGACGCGATCTGTGTGAACGAGCACCACTCGAACGGCTATGGGCTGATGCCGTCGCCCAATTTGGTCGCGTCGTCCCTCGCCCGCCGCACCTCCGACGCGGCGCTCTGCGTGCTCGGCAATTCATTGGCGCTCTACAACCCGCCGACCCGGGTCGCTGAAGAATTCGCGATGATCGACTGCATCTCCGGAGGGCGGCTGATCGCCGGATTTCCGGTCGGCTCGCCGATGGACACCTGTTTCGCGTACGGCCAGAACCCGAGCATGCTGCGCGAGCGGTATCACGAAGCGCATGACCTCATTCTGCGCGCGTGGACCGAAGAGGACACCTTTGCTTTCAACGGCCGCTTCAATCAGCAGCGTTATGTCAACATCTGGCCGCGGCCAGTACAGAAACCTCATCCGCCGATTTGGATCCCGGGCGGCGGCTCCGTCGAGACGTGGCAGTGGTGCGCCGAGATGGACTACGTCTACTGCTATCTGTCCTATTACGGCTACAAAGCCGGCCAGTCGACAATGGACGGGTTCTGGGACGAGATGAAGCGGCTCGGCAAGGACCGCAATCCATATCGCGCCGGCTTTCTGCAATTCGTCGGCGTTGCCGAAAGTCGAGAGGAGGCCTATCGGCTGTACCGCGAGCCGGCGGAATACTTTTATGGCCGCTGTCTGCACATCGACCCGCGCTTCGCCGGTCCGCCCGGTTACACGACCGAGGCAACGCAGCGGCGCGGCGCGCAGAGCCAGGTGGCGCAGGCCGCGCAGCTATCCCGGTACGAGTCGAAATTCCAGATGCTGGCGCGTGAGATGGACGCGATCGTCGAACGCGGTTATGTGATCATCGGCTCGCCGGACGAGGTCGCCGCCCAATTGCGCGAGGTCGCGAAAAATCTCAATGTCGGCCATCTGATGATGTTGCTGCAGTTCGGCAACATGGCCAAAGATCTGGCCAAATACAACACTCAGCTGTTCGCCGAGCAGGTCATGCCGCAGCTGCATGACGTCTTCGCGGATTGGGAGGACCGCTGGTGGCCGCAGCCGATGGAACACTCGGCGCGGGCACCGCTTTCGGGACTCCAGCCGCCAACGCTGGCTGCCGAGTAGTCTTAAGCCATGCCGACCGTCTATAACGCTCGCGATGCGGCTAATTACGAACGGTTGATGGGCCGCTGGAGCCGGCGGTTGGCACCGCTCTTTATCGAGCACGCCGGCGTCACGGACGGCGAAGAGGTGCTCGAAATCGGCTGCGGCACCGGGAGCCTCACTTTCGCGCTTGCTGAGGCCGCCCGGTTCGCCCGGCTGACCGCAATCGATCAATCCGAGATCTATCTCGCGGCGGCGCGGGCGAGGAACCGCGATCCGCGCATTAATCTCGAGCAAGGCGACGGCTGCGCCTTGCGCTTTGCCGATGCCAGCTTCGACCGCACCTTGTCGATGCTGGTTCTGCCTTCGGTACTGCCGGAGCCGGAGCAGATGGTCGCCGAAATGCGCCGGGTGACCCGGCCGGGCGGCGTCGCCGCCGCCGCGTTCTGGGACACGCCCGGCGGGACGCCTCACCAGCGCATGTTCTGGGACACCGCCGCAGCGCTCGACGACTCGGCGGGTTCGGCACGCGACAACACTTTGTCGCGGCCGGTTTATGCCCCGGGCGCGCTGGAGCGAATGTGGGCTGAAGCTGGCTTCGTCGAGATCGACCAACGATCTTTGATGATCCGCATGGACTTCACCGATTTTGCCGATTACTGGGCGCCGTTCGCCAGCGGCGAAGGCGGGCTCGGAGCCTATGTGGCGACCCTCGACGATGCCCGGCGAGGCCGCCTCGAGCATCACCTCCGCGCGGCCTACCTCACCGGCCGCCCCGATGGAGAACGCTCGTTCGTCGCGGTCGCCCTCTCCTGCCGTGGTCTCGTCCCGAAGACCTGAGGCCTGCTTGACCCTCCATATTATCGCCACGGGCGATTCTCTGGTGGCGTGACGCCTGCGGCCGACCCAAATAGGAACAACGAGACGGCTGAGCCGTTTTTGGGCCGCGCCATTGCGCTTCGCGGAGAAGTGAGGCAAGCTGTCGCACCCCTGACGAGGGTCTGCAGAACGGGCATGGCGGACCGGGCGAAAGCGAAGATGACGCTTACAGGCATGATATGTATAAGGCCGCCGTCGATGACCGGGGGCGAGTGACCGCGCAAGACGGTGAAGGGATCGGGCGGGGCGCCCGGTCGCCAGGAGGAGCCTAGTGCAGCCTACCGACATCAGTAACCCTGATTATTTTCATAAGGTCGTCGACTGCCAGTGGGCGTGCCCGGCGCATACGCCGGTGCCGGAATACATCCGGCTGATAGCCGATCGTCGCTATACCGACGCCTTCATGGTTAATTGGGAATCGAACGTGTTCCCCGGCATCCTCGGCCGCACCTGCGACCGGCCGTGCGAACCGGCCTGCCGCCGCGGCCGAGTCGAGAAGGAGCCGGTGGCGATCTGCCGCCTCAAGCGCGTCGCGGCCGACAACAAGGGCGACATCCGCCCCTACCTGCCCGCCATCCCACGCGAGAAAAACGGCAAACGGATCGCGCTCGTCGGCGCCGGGCCGGCATCCTTGACCGTAGCGCGCGATCTGATGCCGCTCGGCTATCACTGCGTGATGCTCGACGGCGACGTGAAGGGCGGCGGCATGATGCGGACGCAGATTCCGCGTTTCCGGCTGCCGGAGTCGATTACCGACGAGGAGGTCGATCTCGTCCTCGACATGGGGGTCGAGACCCGTTTCGGAAAATTTGTTCCGAGCCTGAAGGAGCTGCTCGCCGAGGGTTGGGACGCGGTGTTCGTCGGGTGCGGCGCGCCGCGGGGACGCGATCTCGACATCCCCGGGCGACAAGAAGCGGGGGCCAACATCCATATCGGCATCGACTGGCTCTCCAGCGTCTCGTTCGGCCATATCGACAAGATCGGGCGCCGGGTCGTCGTGCTCGGCGGCGGCAACACGGCGATGGATTGTTGCCGCTCGTCGCGCCGTCTCGGCGGCCAGGAGGTCACCGTCATCGTACGCAGCGGCTTTGACGAGATGAAGGCCTCGGCGTGGGAAAAAGAGGACGCGATGCATGAAGGCATCCCGATCCTCAACTGGCTGGTGCCAAAGGAATTCACCCACGAGTGGGGCCGGCTGACCGGGGTGTTGTTCGAGAAGGTCAAGG
>VAZT01000323.1 GCA_005884825.1 Alphaproteobacteria bacterium | reverse complement strand
TCGTCGTCAAATTCGCCAATGTGAACGGGTCGGGCTCGGCGAGCGCCAATTCCCTGTTTGCCAAGTCGATTCTGCGGATGGGTATTCCGGCGAGCTCGCGCAACATCTTTCCCTCGAACATTCAGGGTCTGCCGACCTGGTACGAAGTCCGGATCAGCGAGAGCGGCCATCTCGGCCGCCGCGGCGGCGTCGACCTGATGGTCGCGATGAACCCGGAGACCTGGGACGAGGACGTCGCCGAGATCGAGCCCGGCGGATACCTGTTCTACGACTCGACGAAACCTCTGCCTGCGTCGAAATTCCGCGAGGACATCAAGGTCATAGGGGCGCCCCTGACTGCGATCTGCAACCGCGAGTACACCGACACACGGCAGCGGCAGCTCTTTAAGAACATCATCTATCTCGGTGTGCTGTCGGCCTTGTTGGACATCGATGTGGATGCGGTCGAAAAGCTGATCGGTGAGCAGTTCCGCGGCAGGGATACGTTGATAAAGCCCAACCTGCACGCCCTGCATCTCGGCCGCGACTGGGCGCTCGCCGAGTTCGACTGCCCGATTGGGCTGCGCCTGAAACAGTCCGACAAGGTCGGCGACCGGATTTTTATCACCGGCAACGACGCTGCCGCATTGGGTTGCGTCTATGGCGGGGCGACGGTCGCCGCCTGGTACCCGATCACCCCGTCATCTTCGCTGGCAGAGGCGTTCTCCGGGCATTGCCACCGTCTGCGCCGCGACCCCGAAAGCAAGAAGAAGCGCTTTGCGATCATCCAGGCGGAGGACGAGCTCGCCGCGATCGGCATCGTGATCGGCGCCGCCTGGAATGGCGCGCGGGCCTTCACGGCAACCTCGGGCCCGGGCATCTCGCTGATGCAGGAATTTATCGGGCTCGCCTATTTCGCCGAGATCCCGGCCGTGATCTTCGACAT
>VAZT01000759.1 GCA_005884825.1 Alphaproteobacteria bacterium | reverse complement strand
GAATAGCGATGAATCGAAGCCCGAAGCAGAGGACCGCCCCCGCAATCGTCACCGCGGTCGACTGGAGCCCCAGCGCAGCGCCGATCACCACAACGGCCGCACCGGCCAGGGCGGCGATGGCGTAAAGATCGGCGCGCAATACGGTGGGAATTTCGGCCAGGAGCACATCGCGGGTCATGCCGCCGCCAATCCCGGTCAGCATACCGAGGAGCGCCGCCATGGCCGGGTTGAGCCCGAAGGCGAGGGCCTTTTGCGTGCCGGCAACCGCGAAAAGCCCCAGCCCCGCGGCGTCAAATATGAGCACCGGGCTGCGCAGCCGGGCAATCACAGAGGGCCGCCAGAAGGTGACAATTCCGGCAAGCATCGAAACCGCCAGATAGCGCCAATCGCTGATAGCCGCCGGCGGCACCGCGCCGATCAGCAGGTCGCGGGCAATGCCCCCGGCATTGCCGGCCGAATACGACAGGACCAGAACTCCGAACAGATCGAGCCGGTTCTTGACCCCCGCCATCGCACCGCTCAGCGCAAACACCAAGGTCCCGACGAGATCGAGCACCAGCAGGAGCGTTTCCATCGTGGGCTCTCCCAGCCCAAGCCGGGTGATCCGCCGCTCTGCAATCCCCGATGGGCGCGATCGGGTGTCCTATACCGCCAGCCAGGCGCGCGCCGCGACGATCAGCGCCGCGACGCCGGTCTGCAAGGTCGGATGGATGACCGGAGCAAAGCGCGGATTGTGGTTGGTCGGGATCTCGTTGAGCTCGCCCGCGTCCTTGGCTTTCGCGTAGCGTTCGGGGTCGGTCCCGCCGACGAACCAGAAAACCGAGGGCGCGTGCCACTCCGCGCCAAACGATCCGAAATCCTCGCTCGCCGGCGTTGGTCCGGTCTCGCGCACGCGGTCGGCGGAAAAATGGCGGCGGAACGCGTCGGCAACGCGCTCGCTCGCCGCGGGATCGTTGACTGTGAGGGGGTAGCGGTCGAGTGGCGTAATCTCCGGCGGCCGGGGAGCGCCCGAGGCCGCAGCCTCGGCTTTGACGATCCGCTCGATCGCGGCGAGCACGCGCTTGCGCACCCCTTCATCGAAGCTGCGCACGTTGAGTTTGATGACGGCCTCGTCGGGAATCACGTTCTCCTTGGTACCGGCCTGCAACGAACCGATGGTGACCACGGCGGCCTCCGCGGCGGCGAGTTCGCGGGAGACGATGGTTTGCAGGCGCATGACCGTTGCTGCCGCCATCACCACAGGATCGATGCTGGCTTGCGGCATCGATCCATGCGCGCCGGATCATCGCCTGGCGCCTTCCGCGGTCTCCTCCGCTGGTTGGAACACCGCCATCAGCGTCCCCTGCCAAGTGTCGCGGGCTCGCGCGAGCAGCGTCGTCGCGCCGACCAGCCAGGCGACATGCATATCGTGGCCACAGGCATGCATGACCGGCACCGTCTTTCCGTCGCGGTCCGTGGCCTTGATCTTGCTGGCGTAAGGCAGGCCGGTCGCCTCCTCGACCGGCAACGCGTCCATATCCGCGCGGAGCATGACGGTCGGTCCTGCGCCGTTGCGCAAGAGTCCGACAACGCCGGTCTTCCCGACCGCCGTGGTCACGTTGTAACCGGCGGCGCGCAGTCGTTCCGCGGCCAATCCAGCTGTCCGGGTCTCCTGCATCGACAGCTCGGGATGGGCGTGCACGTCGGTGTAAAGCGCTTCCAATTCTGGGAGCAGGCTCGGAAGATGAACCAGTGCAGGGTCGGAAGAACGCGTCTCTTGAGCATTCATGAGTGTGGCCTTTCGTGCACCGAGGACATGATTGTATCGCGCCGCCAACAAGCACCCCGGCTACCCTCGCGGCATCCGTCGTCCTGTTCCGGAGCGCCGCGAAAACCGCCGAGCCTACGCATAGCTAACAATCGGGTTCCAGTGCGTGCGTCAGTTCAGCAAACAAGGCGGCGGAGCCGTCGCGCAGCGTGTTGACTGAGCGAGGGCGCGCGATTCCTGCGCAACGCGCAATCGCCGCGTGGGGTCCGGGTAATGGTTTTGCTGTTAATCGGCCCGACAAGTATAGCCCTCGACGGCGGAATAGCGTCGCGTGGCTCGTCGTCGTTCCGCCGGTCGCTCACTATGTCGAGAGGGCTTTTGATCGCACGAAATCGGCGATGGCCGGGCGATCCGGCCGCGATCCGTGTTCCGCGCCCTGTTGTGAACCCTCTTTTCACCCCTCCCTGTCAGTTGAAGAAACGCGCGGGCCGGAAATCGGCGAGCTCGACCCTTTGCCGTCCACGAACGATCTCGTCAGCCACCGCCGCGCCCAGGAACGGCGACATCGTCACGCCGCTGTGGGTAACCGCGATGTAGTAGCCGGATGTCCGCGGCATCGGTCCGATGGCAGACAGGTGGTCGCCGGGGATCGGCCGGATGGCCATGCGCGCCGCCTCCGGTTCGACCTCGCCGATTGAGGGCAGCAACTGTCTGGCGCGCCGCACCAGATCGCGCGCCTCCGGCATGGACGGGCTGAGCCTCGCGTCGAAGCTCAATGTCGCGTCGGTCGGGTTCCAATGCAGCATCAAACGCCCTGCGCCATCTGGGCGCGCGTGGATTATGGTGGTGCGGACCACACGGCTCAAGCTAGCGGCGACAGGGGGCGTGAACACCAGAAACCCTACGGTCGGCGCGAGCGGCAAGTGCAGACCGGCATCCCGGGTTGCCTCGTTCGTCCAGCGACCGGCACAGTTCACCACGATGTCGGCCTCGTATTGCGTGCCGTCGGCGACGCGGACGCCGGTCACACGATCACCGGCCATGATCAGGTCCACGACTCGCGC
>VAZT01000322.1 GCA_005884825.1 Alphaproteobacteria bacterium | reverse complement strand
GTCCATGAACCCGTAGCGGATGCGGATCGTGTGGAAGCCCTTGCCGAGCTCGCGGATTTCGAGGCGCTGCTCGTCCGGAACATGCGGCACGTCCTCGGTCTCGACCTGCATCATGACGACGCGCTCGTGCAATACCTTGTAGTGCTTGAGGGCATGCAGCAGCGCGACGGGGACGCGGTTCAAATCGCGCGACATGAAAATGGCCGTTCCCGGGACGCGGGCCGGTCGGTCGGGCTTGAGCGCCTTTACGAACTGCTGGAGCGGCATCGCGTCCCGGGCGCGCTGCTCGGCGAGCAACCGACGGCCGCGCCACCACGTGCCCATAATCGTGAACACGACGATCGCGACGACGACCGGGAACCAGCCGCCCTCGGCAATCTTCAACAGATTGGCGCTGAAGAAGGTAAGGTCGATGATGCCGAATGCGGCAAAGACCGGTATCGCGACGGCGAGGCTCCAGCCGCCGCTGCGCATGTACAGAAAGGCCAGCCCCGTCGTGATGGCCATCATGCCGCTGACGGCGATGCCGTAGGCGGCGCCGAGATTGTCGGATGACCGGAACCCGACCACCAGGATGATCACCGCGACGAGCAGGGCGCTGTTGATGCGCGGCACGTAAACCTGCCCGATCTCCTGCTCGGAAGTGTGGCGTACCTCCAGCCGCGGCAGATAGCCCAGCTGAACGGCCTGACGAGTTATCGAGAACGCGCCCGAGATTACCGCTTGCGAGGCGATGATCGTCGCGGCCGTCGCCAAACCGACCAGCGGATAGAGGCCCCATTCGGGCGCCAGGCGATAAAACGGGTGCTCGAGGGCACCCGGATTGCCGAGCAGCACCGCTCCCTGTCCGAAATAATTGAGCAGGAGCGCCGGGAAGACGAGCCCGATCCAGGCCGTCCGCAGCGCATTCCGGCCAAAATGCCCCATATCGGCGTAGAGGGTTTCGGCGCCGGTCACGGCGAGGAAAACCGCTCCCAGCATGAAGAAACCGCGCCACGGCGCATCGATAAGCAGCGCGAAACCGTGGATCGGATTGACCGCCAAGAGGATGCGCGGGTGGTGGATAATGCCCCATATGCCGAGCAATGCGAGCACCGCGAACCACACCAGCATTACGGGTCCGAAGAGTCTCCCGACCGCCGCCGTTCCGTGGCGTTGCATCAAAAACAAACCGGCGAGGAGAACGACCGAAATTGGAACAACGTAGGGATCAAAAAACGGCGTCGCCACTTTGAGGCCCTCCACCGCGCTCAGCACCGAGATCGCGGGAGTGATGACCCCGTCGCCGTAAAACAGCGCGGCGCCGACCAGCCCCGCCCCCATGATCCACAAGTATCGCTTATGTGCCGGGTTGGTCCTGCGCAGCACCAACGCGGTCAGCGCCAACAGCCCGCCCTCGCCGCGGTTGTCGGCCCGCATGATGACGAGGACGTATTTGACCATGACGATCAGCACCAAGGCCCAAACGATGAGCGAGAGCGCGCCGAGAATCGCGTGCTCACTCATGTCGCCGAAATCGATCAGCGACTGCCGGACGGCGTAGAGCGGCGACGTGCCGATGTCGCCGAATACGACGCCGAGTGCAGCGAGTGTCAGGCTCGAACCGGCACTGAGGCGAAACTCGTCCCACCGTGCGGGGGTATCGAGCATCAAGGGGCGAATCTCTGACCGAGAGAAGCGTGTTTGGACTTGAAAGTCGCGAAACCGCGCGGCCGAATCCGGGTGGCGAAAAATCCGATCACGGACCGGTTCGGTCGCCGAGGGTTTCTGGCTCAGACTCGACACCAGGCCGGTACATCCCCATACAAATTCTCGCGACGGTATTAAGAATCGAGGGGGCTCGACGCGCTCCTGTATAAAGGTTTCATAAAGATAATTTAGCCCCCCAGCTCCGCGACCAAAAATAACAGAATGAGGGACATCCAAAAGCACGGTCCAACAAATGTGATCACACCGTCAGAAATCGCGTACGCTATAGCAAGAACGGGATCGTTGGAGAATTCTGGCGGTCTGTCGGGCCAGGAAAATGAGCGCTCTAAACGGGGGGCGAACTCTAGCTGGTGATTTGGCATCTGCTGCCCACATACTGTGACAGCTTAAGCTATTGAGCCCGACATAAGGATGCGATAGCAGACTAGATGCCCCGATCTAAAGGAGCCGTAAAGGTGGCCTGACGCTATAGGCTAGTCTTTGGTCAAATCTCGACTTGACCGCCGACCTCGATGACGCGGTTTGGAGGAATACGGAAGAACTCGGTCGCGTCCAGCGTGTTGTTCGACATCAGGATGAACAGCACATCCCGCCAGCGCCAGAATCTAGCGCGGCGGACCCGCGGCCGCAGGACGCGTGGCCGCAGCCGCAGCTTCTCGCGACCGATGATGAATGACGTCTCCATCAGGTTGAAGCGGAAACCGCCGACCCGGCACTGCGCGAGGGCGCGCAAGACATTCGGCTCGTCCATGAAGCCGTAGCGTACCCGGATCGTAAAGAAGCCCTTGCCGAGCTCGCGGATTTCCAATCGTTGCTCGTCCGGCACGTGGGGCACGTCTTGGGTGTCGACCTGCATGACGACGACGCGCTCGTGTAATACCTTGTAGTGTTTGAGGGCATGCAGCAAGGCAACCGGAACGCGGTTCAAATCGCGGGACATGAAGATGGCCGTTCCCGGAACACGGCCCGGCCTCTCCGGCGTGAGCCTCTCGACGAACTCGCGCAGTGGCAGCGCATCGCGGGCGCGCAGCTCGGCCAGCAACCGACGGCCTCGCCACCACGTCAACATTACGGTAAAGAGCACACCGCCGATGGTCAGAGGAAACCAGCCGCCCTCGTCGATCTTCAGCAAGTTAGCCCCAAAAAACGAGAGATCGACGGCCAGGAACAGCGCGAATACCGGTACGAGCTGCCATAAAGGCCAATTCGCAGCTAGCCAAAAAAAGGTGAACGCGAGCAGCGTATCAACCGTCATGGTGCCGGTCACCGCAACGCCATAGGCCCCGCCGAGCGCGTTCGAAGACCGGAAACCGAGCACCGTCACGACTACCGCCACCAACAATAACCAGTTCATCCCAGGCACATAGACTTGCCCGATCGTCTGTTCCGAGGTGTGCCGGACGTGCATGCGCGGCAAATAGCCGAGCTGCACCGCCTGACGGGTCAGCGAAAAGGCGCCGGAGATTACCGCTTGCGAGGCGATTACCGTGGCGATCGAAGCGAGCCCAACTAGCGGATAGACCGCCCAGTCCGGGACGAGACGGAAGAACGGGTTCTCGATCGCTGCCGGACTAGCGAGAAGGAGTGCCCCCTGCCCGAAATAATTCAGCAGCAAGGCGGGAAAGACAAAGCGCAACCAGCCCCGCCGAATAGGCGCCGGGCCGAAATGTCCCATATCGGCATAAAGTGCTTCCGCCCCGGTCACCGCCAGAACGACCGAGCCGAGCAGCACAAAGCTTTGCCAAGGATCGGCCACGATCAGACCGATCGCGTAAACCGGGTTCAGAGCCTTGAGAATGGTCGGGTTCTGTGTGATCTCGGCGAGGCCGACGAGCCCGATCGTGCCGAACCAAAGAATAATTATCGGGCCGAAAAACCCGCCGACGCGGCCCGTCCCGTGGCGCTGCAACACAAACAGGACGATCAGCACGGCGAGCGTCAGCGGTAGTACGTACGGTTCAAGCGCAGGTGTCGCGACTTTGAGTCCTTCAACTGCACTCAGCACCGAAATCGAAGGCGTCAGCACGCCGTCGCCGAAGAATAGCGCCAAGCCAAAGAGCCCGGCTGCGAGAATCCACCGGGACCGCCGAGGGCCGGCCGCGCGAAGGGCAAGGACCGTCAGGGCGAGAATCCCACCCTCGCCCCGATTGTCGGCGCGCATCAAGACAATCACGTATTTCAGCGTGACGACGAGCATCAGAGCCCAAGCGATCATCGAGAGCACGCCGAAAACTCGCGGCTCGTCTACGCTGGCACCGTGAGCGAAACACTGCCTGATGGCGTATAGGGGCGAGGTGCCGATATCGCCGTAGACGACGCCGAGCGCCGCGAGCGTCAGGTTCGAACCGGCGCTCAGTTGAAATACGCTCCCTCGGGCCGGCGTTTCGAGATGCAATGGATGGGTCCGGTCTGCCGGCACAGCGCAACTCCGCGCCGCTATTCCACATCAGCCGCGTTAAGACGCGATGTGGATCGGCGCCGTCCGATATCAACAACCGATAAAGATTTTGGTTCGAGGCGTAAAGACCGTAGGAGGGGCGGCTTTGCGCCGCGCCGCTAAAGTCTGCTCAGGCGCGCTGCTCGGGGGGCAGCTGCAGGCGGTAGCCGACCCCGGACGAGATGACGCAAGAGGTCGAACTCCTTCGGGGACAGTTTTACCTCCTGGCCACCCCGCAAGACGTGGCGGCGGACGAGATCGACCGTCAGTTCGCCCGAAGCAAAGATCGGCAATTCCCCTTGCGCCTGAAAGGCATGACGCAGCGCGGCGCGCATTCGCGCCATCAGCTCCGCCATGCCAAAAGGCTTGCTGACATAATCGTCGGCGCCGAGGTCGAGCGCCTCGACTTTCGACCGCTCGTCGTGCCGTGCCGAAAGCACGACAATCGGCACCGCCGATGTCTTACGAATCTGGGCGATCAGCTCGAGACCGCTCTGGTCTGGAAGGCCGAGATCGAGAACCACCAGATCGGGCTTCTCGGCCGCCAGAAGACGCATTGCTCCCGCCGCATCCTCGGCTTCGACGACGCGATAGTCGGAAGCGGCCAGGCTGGTGCGCAGAAAGCGCCGGATCGGCGGCTCGTCATCGACGACGAGGACAGTATAGGCATTAGCCATGCGCCAATTCCGGCTCCCGCTTCGCTGGAAGCTCGGGCACGACCGGCATGCGGATCGTCAACACCGCGCCCGAGCGCTCGCGCCGGTTGCGCGCGACGATCCATCCTCCCAACGCTTCGACAAAACCGCGGCAGATCGCCAGACCCAGTCCGGTACCGGCACGCCGGCGATCCTGCGCCTGGACACGATAGAATTTGTCGAAAATCCGCTCGAAATCCGCGGGCGGAATCCCGGGCCCCTCATCGACGACCTCGATCTCGACGAGTTCCCCATCGCGCTTCGCGCTGACATCGATTCGGCTCCCGACTGGGGAATATTTCGCGGCGTTGTCGAGCAGATTGAACAACACTTGCTCGAACAGCACCGCGTCCAGGCGCAGCATTGGCAAGCCCGGCTCGAGATTGACCTCGACCCGGTGTCCGGCCACGACGTTCCCGGCCCGCTGCAATGCCGAGCCGATAATTTCGGCGACATCGATCAATTCCTGCTTCAATTCGATCGCGCCGGATTCGAGACGCGTCATGTCGAGGAGATTGGCGACAAACCGGTTCAAACGCTCGGCTTCTTCCTGCAGAGTACCGAGCAACTCCTCGCGTTCGGCCGCGCTGTACTTGTCCGGGAAACTGCGCAAGCTCGAGACCGTGCCGAGGATCGAGGCTAGCGGCGTCCGCAGATCGTGCGAGATCGAGGTCAGGAGCGCAGCGCGCAGCCGCTCGGTCTCGGCCAGCACGCGGGCCTCGCCGAGCCCCTTGGCGAGCGAAATGCGCTCGATCGCCACTGCCGACTGGTCGCAAAGCGCGTCGAGCAGCCGCCGCTCGTCCGGCGTCAGCAACGGCCCACCCGTATCACGGTCGATCCCAATCACGCCGACCGGGCCGCTGCCGGTGCGCAGCGGCAAGAACAGCCGCTTGGCGCCGGGCAACGTGTCGGCGCCGCGCCCGGCCGCCCTATTGTGCTCCCAGGTCCAGCGCGCCGCTGCCATATCGGCACCGTCGAGCTGGTCCTCGGGCGGTAGCCTGAGGCCACTTCGAGCCCGTCGCCGTCCTTGACCGGCATCAACAGAACCGTGCGAACATTCAGCATCGACGAGATCTGGTAGGCGGTCGCCCACAGTAGATCGTCGAGCGCGCCGATTCCGGCGACCTTGCGGCTGAACGCATAGAGCTCGGCCGTCGCTTTCGCCCGCAATCGCGCGGTCACGACCTGCCGGCGCGTCGCCGCCGTCAGGTTGCTGACGATGATCGCCACGGTCAGAAAGAAGAAAAGTGCGACGACGTTAGCGGGATCGGCGACCGCTAAGGTGTAGCGCGGTTCCAGGAAGAAAAAGTTGTAAGCGAGAACGCTCAGGACGCTGGCGAAAAGCGACGGCAATAGGCCCCAGGCAATGGCCGAAGCAAGGACGGCCGTTAAAAATGCGAGCGCAACGCTGTGGACGTCGATGACCCGTGTGAGCAATTCGCCGATACCGAGGGCGACGGCGACCGCGACGGCGCTGCCGAGATAGGGCTCAATTCGGACCGGCTCGAGTTTGGGGCGGGTCTGAACAGATTTTGGCGGGACAGGTTCGCTGTCGTCGGCGGAGATGACGTGAACGCTGATCTGGCCCGTTTTGCGTACGAGCTCGTGCACGACGGAGCCGTGGATCATCTCGAAACATCGCGAGCGGTCCGACTTTCCGATGACGATCTGAGTGATGTTGTTCGCCGTCGCGTAGGCGAGGACCTCCTCGGCAATATTGCGGCCCGGGATCGTAATCGTCGAAGCGCCGAGCCGCTCGGCGAGGCGCAGGAAGTCGGCGATGCGGTCGCGCTCAACATCGCTGAGATGCTGCGTCCGGGCCGTCTCGACATAGATCGCGGTCCATGGGGCTCGCAGGTGATCTGCCGCCCGCCGCGCAGATCGGATCAATCCCGCAGTGCTCGGAGCTTCGCTGACGCAGACGAGGACCCGCTCTCCCGCCGCCCAAGGGCCGGAAATCGCATGCGCCCGCATATGCGACAGCAGTTGCTCGTCGACTCGCTGGGCGGTGCGGCGCAGCGCCAGCTCGCGCAATGCGGTGAGGTTGCCCGCCGAGAAATAGTGGCGTACCGCCCGTTCTGCCTGCTGCGGCACATAGACCTTACCCTCGCGCAGGCGCTTGATCAGGTCCTCGGGGGAGAGATCGATGACCTCGATATCGTCCGCCTGGTCGAGGATGCTGTCGGGCACCGTCTCGCGCACGCGGATCCGGGTGATCTTGGCGACGACATCGTTGAGGCTCTCGACATGCTGGATATTGAGTGTCCCGAAAACATCGATGCCGGCGGCAATTATCTCCTCGACATCAAGATAGCGCTTGGGATGCCGGCTGCCGGGGGCGTTGGTGTGGGCGAGTTCGTCGACCAGAACCAGTTGAGGGCGCCGCTTGAGGATCGCATCGAGATCCATCTCGGCAAGGATGTGACCCTTGTATTCGACCTGCTGCCTCGGGATGACCTCGAGGCCTTCAAGCAATGCCTCGGTCTCGCGCCTGCCGTGAGACTCGACGACGCCGACGACAACATCGACGCCTTCTCGCCGCTTGGCCTGAGCCGACAGCAGCATCTCATAGGTCTTGCCGACGCCCGGCGCGGCGCCGAGAACAATCTTTAGCCGCCCGCGACCCTCTTGTTTTGCCGCGGCGAGCAGTGCTTCGGGTGACGGTCTTCCCTCGCGCTCCGCCATGCTCCCAGCCTAGCCCATCTCGGTCCGCCTAGCGAAGCTGATCGAGCGCGAGATTTAGTTTGAGCACGTTGACCCGCTTCTCGCCGAGAACCCCGAGAAACCGGTCTTGCGTCATTTCGGCAACGAATGCCTGGACCTTGTCCTGCGGCAGGTTGCGTGCCTTCGCGACGCGCGGCACCTGGAACTCGGCGGCGGCGGGTGTGATGTCGGGGTCGAGACCGCTCGCCGAGGTGGTCACGAGATCGACCGGGATCGGCGCCGACGGATTTTCCGCCTTGAGCTTTTCGGCATCGTCCTTGACGCGGTCGATCAAGGGTTGGCTGGTCGGACCCAGGTTCGACCCGCCGGAGTTCGCCGCGTTGTAGGGCGCCGGCACCGTCTTTGTGGCGTCGTTGGGGTCCGTGTCGGTGGTCGCCGAAGGACGCCCGTGAAAATATTTGTCGTCAGTGAAATTCTGACCGATCAGCTCGGAGCCGATCACCTTGCCGTCCTTCTCTATCAGGCTGCCATTTGCCTGATGAGGAAAGACGAGCTGCGCGATGCCGGTCATGCCGAGCGGATAGATGAGGCCGGTGATGACGGTCATGACGATGATCATTACGATCGCAGGACGGATTTGTCGCAACATTGGAGGCGGTCCTCAGGCAAGGCCGACGGCGGTGACGGCGAGATCGATCAGCTTGATGCCGATGAACGGCACGATGATGCCGCCCACGCCATAGATCAGCAGGTTTCGGCGCAGGATCGCCGCGGCGCCGGCCGGCCGGTAGGTGACGCCGCGCAGGCTCAGCGGGATCAGCGCGATGATGATCAGCGCGTTGAAGATGATCGCCGAAAGAATGGCGCTCTCCGGCGTCCGCAGGTGCATGACGTTGAGAACGCCGAGCTCGGGGTAAAACGCCACAAACATCGCCGGGATAATCGCGAAATATTTCGCGACGTCATTGGCGATCGAGAAGGTAGTGAGCGCGCCGCGCGTCATCAGCAGCTGCTTGCCGATCGCGACGATCTCGATCAGCTTTGTCGGATCGCTGTCGAGATCGACCATGTTGCCGGCTTCGCGCGCCGCCATCGTGCCGGTATTCATCGCGACGCCGACATCGGCCTGAGCGAGCGCAGGCGCGTCGTTGGTGCCATCGCCGCACATCGCGACGAGTTTGCCCTTTGACTGCTCCTCGCGGATCAGCTCGAGCTTGTTCTCGGGCGTCGCCTGCGCGAGGAAATCGTCGACCCCCGATTCCGCGGCAATTGCAGCCGCCGTCAGCGGGTTGTCGCCGGTGATCATGACCGTGCGGATGCCCATCTGCCGCAATTCGGCGAAGCGGTCGCGGATGCCGCCCTTGACGATGTCCTTGAGATGGATCACGCCCAGCAGCCGCTCGTCCTTGGCGACCGCCAGCGGTGTGCCGCCCTCTCTTGCGATCCGCTCGGCAATGGCGGTCACCTGCCGGACGGCATCGGAAACCGGTGCGGCGCGCAACGCGACTTGCGCACCTCCGGCAGCGCCGCGCCACATGAGGATGCTGCCGCCTTCGGCAAACGCTATGACCGCATCCACCGCCCCCTTGCGAATGCGGACGCCGTCGACATCGATTCCACTCATTCGGGTCTGTGCCGAGAACGGCACGAAACTGGCACTGAGCGGCGCCATTTCACGCGCACGCAGCGCGTATTTTTCCTTGGCCAGGACGACGATCGAGCGGCCTTCCGGCGTCTCGTCGGATAGCGAGGCGATCTGGGCCGCGTCGGCGAGCTCGGCCGCATCGACGCCAGGGAGTGCGATAAATTCGGTCGCCTGGCGATTGCCGAGCGTGATGGTCCCGGTCTTGTCGAGGAGCAATGTGTCGACGTCGCCGGCGGCCTCGACCGCGCGGCCGGACATCGCCAAAACGTTGAAGCGCACGAGCCGGTCCATGCCGGCGATGCCGATCGCCGACAACAGCGCGCCGATCGTCGTCGGGATCAACGTAACGAAGAGCGCGACGAGGACGACGACCGACACCGCGCCTCCGGCGTAAGAAGCAAAGCTCGGGATGCTGACGGTGGCGAAAACGAAGATCAGCGTCATGCCGGCGAGCAGGATATTGAGCGCGATCTCGTTCGGCGTTTTCTGCCGCACCGCACCTTCGACGAGGGCAATCATGCGGTCGAGAAAAGTCGAGCCCTGCGCTGCCGTGATGCGGACCCTGAGCCAGTCCGAGGTAACCCGCGTGCCGCCGGTGACCGCTGAGCGGTCACCGCCGCTCTCGCGGATGACGGGCGCCGATTCTCCGGTGATCGCCGACTCGTCGACCGAGGCGACACCCTCGATGACCTCGCCGTCGCTCGGGATCAGATCGTTTGCCCCGACCAACACGAGATCGCCGGGCTTGAGCGCGGTTGCATCGACGAGTTCGAAATTGCGCGAGTTGGCGGCCCGCAGGCGCTTCGCCTTGGTATCGGTCCGGGTCCGGCGCAACGCATCGGCTTGTGCCTTGCCGCGCCCTTCCGCCACCGCTTCGGCGAAATTGGCGAAGAGCACGGTGAACCACAGCCAAATCGTGATCTGCCCCGAGAACAGGGCATTGGAACCAACTACCGTGCCGCTGCCGGCAATCAGATCGCGCAGGAAGAAGATCGTGGTCAGCACCGAGACGATCTCGACGCAGAACATGACCGGGTTCCTGACCAGAGTGCGCGGATCGAGCTTGCGGAACGAGGCCACGATCGCCGGCCCGATCAGCGAGCGGTCGAAGATCGACAACGGCCGGAGCTGACGTTTGTAAAGCCCGGTCTCGGGCGAGCCGATCATGATTGGAGAAATGTCGGTCATAGTGGATGTCCTCGGGAATTCTGCGACTCAAGGGCCCGGGTAGAGCTTGCCCTGGTTCATCGCGACCTGCTCGACCGCCGGCCCGAGCGATACCGCCGGG
>VAZT01000321.1 GCA_005884825.1 Alphaproteobacteria bacterium | reverse complement strand
CGCGGTCGGCGGCGGCCTGCTCGGCGCCGGTGCGGGAGCGGCGATTGGCGGCGCCGTCGGTGGTGGACATGGCGCCGCTCTCGGCGCGGCGATCGGCGGCGCCACTGGAGCCGTAACCGGCGCTGCTACGACGCCGCCCCCACCGCCACCCCCAGGCGCTTATGGCCAGGGCTACGGCTACCCGCCGCCGCCCGCTCCGGGCGGCTACGGCTACCCGCCTGCCCCGCCGCCTGGCTACCCCTCATATTAGCGTTCCCGGCCGTCGGCCCCCGCGATTTCAACCGGCGGGCGCCGACTTGATCAGATCGGCCAGATCCCGCACCTTTGCGGCTGGCGGCAAATCTTTGCCGACCGCCGAAGCCTCAATGATACGCGGCTGGTTTGGCCGAGGCGCGGGCGCCGGAAGCACCGAGGGCTGCCGTCCGGTAAAAGCGGGCATGCGGGTCTCACAATTGCCGGAGCGTTTGACCTCGACTTTCGGCGGCGCACCGGTGCCGGGATCGGAGTAGAAGAAACTCTCGCTGCAGCTGCGGGCACCCGAGGTGACGGAGGTCATAACGACACCCGACACCGCGCCGCGCCCGAGTCGGGGTTCGGCCAAAGCGGCATCGATCACCGGACCGGCACCGACGACCCAGATGGGCGCGTCTGCCAGCGCCTGCGCGGAAGCAACGAGCCGAGCCAACGCGGCCTGCTGATCGGCGACCAGCCGGTAGATGTCCGACGGCTGCGGCATCACGACATCAAACCCCTGAGCGGTCCACAGACCGGGATCGCGCGCCAGTTTATCGTCGCCCGGCCACAACACGAGAACCGCGGCCGGCGCCGCCGGACCGATGGCGTAAACGCGCGCGGCCGGGGCGTAATAAGGCGCGGGTTCGGCGATCGTGGCCGGTGTTACCGCGTTTACTTGCCCGGAGGTGGCGCCGCTCCCTGCGCAACCGATCAGCGGCAGCGCAGCCAGGCAGCCACAGAGGACACAGGCAGGTACTTTCCACATGGGCATTTCTCCTCTGATGGTCGGTTTGCCATGCGAAAATTTGTCCCCCATTTCGGCGATTTCTAGGTACCGATGAGGCAGAGGTTTGGCCGAATTTTCTCGGCTCGTTACATGACTGCGAGGTTGTCCACCCTCGGCAGTACCTCCCTGCTGAAGAGCGTGAGGTTGGCGACGGTCTCGTCGTGATCCAACAGGCCTCCCTGGCCCATCATCAACAGGTGTCCGAAGCCGCCGACGTGGTCGTAAAAGGCGCGCAGCTGGTCGAGGACGTCGTCGGGGGTGCCGGCGAAGACGAGGCCGGCGTCGATCGCGTCCTCCACGCTCATCGTGCGCGGGTCGATGTTGCGGCCGTCGCGCGACTGGATGCGGCCGGCGCGGAACCCGCCGCCGCTCGTCTTGAGGGCCTGCGCGCTCAGCGCCGGCGATGCGTAGCCGGGCGGGTTCATGAATTGCGGCGCGACGATGCCCGAAGTCCGGCTGTACCCCAGGATCTGGTCGGCGCGGCGCCAGCCTTCCTCGCGCGTGTGGCCGACGCCGATCAGCGCCATATAGGCGAGGCGCTCTTGTGTGATTGGGCGGCCGGCCTCGGCCGCCTTCTTGCGATAGGCCTCGAAGATCGGCGGCGTGCGCACCCAGCCGGTGTTGAGCACGCCGATCGTCATCCCGCGCTCGGCCGCCTCCATCGCGCTGCCGGTGCTGCCGACCGGCATCCATACCGGCGGATGCGGCTGTTGCCACGGCCGCGGCCAGACATTGACCTGACGGTAATGGAAATGGGTGCCCTCCCAGTTGAACGGGCCGTCATGGCTCGTCATTGCCTTCAGGATCAGGTCGTGCGCCTCCCAGAAGCGCTCGGTCAATTCGGCGGGGTTGGTGTTTGCCGGCGAGATTTCGAACGGCACCCCTTTGACAAAGCCCATCTCGATGCGTCCGCGTGAAATGACGTCGAGCATCGAATATTCCTCGGCGACGCGGATCGGGTCGTTGCGATTGCCGATCGGCATGCCGAGCGCGAGCAGCCGCACCCTCTTGGTCTCGCGCGCGAGGATCGCCATCGGGATCGTGCACACCGAGTCGGCGCAGGTCGCGGTCGCGTGGTGCTCGTTCGTCATGATGTTGATGCCGAGCTCGTCGCACAGCGCCCATTCGTTCAGGTAACGGTGATAAAGGTCGGCGCCGACCTTCGGGTCGTAGAGCCGGCTCGGAATGATGACACGATATGAGTCGCCGAGCTGCGGCCAGGCCGGGTGGTAGGCCATTTCGCTGAAATGCCAGATCTTCATCACAACACCTCCGCGCTCGCAAAACGGCCGATCGCATCGGCGACCTCGTCGGGGCGCTCGATCTGCGGGTAGTGCCCTGCCTCGCGGATCGCCTCAAAGCGGGAATTGGGCAGCGACCGGCAGAGCTTGTGGCCATAATCTTGTGTGACGACGCCGTCGTTTTCGCCCCAGATCACCAAAGTCGGCACACTCACCCGGTGCAGCCATTGGCGAAGGCCCGGATTGTGCATATAGGGCCGCCAGCCATAGAGCGCGGTCGCTTGCCGATCGCGAGCGATCGCAGTGAGCTCGTCATCACTGAGCCGCGCGTAATCCGGTGCCATGCGGGCCGGATCGAAGAAGCTGCGCCGCAGCACTTCCTCGCTCGCAAGCGCGTAGATATCGGCGATGTCGCGCTCTTCGCGCCCGCCGAACTTGACGCCGACGGAGTCGATCAGCACAAGACGATCTATCCGGTCGACGCAGCGGATACACATTTCCAGCGCAACCCACCCGCCAAAGGAAGAGCCGACCAGCGTCGCCTTGCCCAGATCCCCGCGCTCGAGCAGGTCCAGATACAGGTAGGCGAGATCGTGGACGGTGCGGAACCCGTGCGGCCGCTCGGAATTGCCGAAGCCGGGATGCCGGGGGACAACAACCCGCCAGTGCCGCGCCAATCTGTCGAAGAATTCCCGGTGTTGCGCGAAATAGTCGCCGCCATGCAGAAACAGCAGCGGCGGACCATCCCCGGCCGTCAGCACCTCAAACGAAAGTTCATTTATTTGGATGCGCTCCATGTCGTTCCACTCCCGGCTGCAAGGAATGATCGTGATCCCCGTGGCCCATGCTCGCGGAGATTTATTCCCCGATGCGGCATTTTGTCCTAAGCTGGTTGCGCTTGGCGGTTGCTCGGGCGACCGCGCCAATCATGCGAGGCCTGTGATGAACGTCGAGACCATTCTGCGCACGAAGGGAAGTGCGGTGGCGACGATCCGGCCGGATGAGACGGTCGGCGCCGCTGTGAAGGAGCTCATTTCCCGCAATGTCGGCGCCCTTGTCGTCAGCGAGGACGGCGAAACCGTCGACGGGATCATTTCTGAGCGCGATATCGTGCACGGCCTCGCCGATCATGGAGCCGCTCTATTGTCGCTCAACGTCGCCGAGATGATGACCCGGCGGGTGGTGACGTGCGAGCTGTCGGATACGGTCGACCAGCTGATGGCGGAAATGACGAACCGTCGCATCCGCCATTTCCCGGTGGTCCAGAATGGCCGGCTGTGCGGGATCGTCAGCATCGGCGACGTCGTCAAGAACCGGCTCGACGAAGTCGAGTTTGAGGCGCAGTCGATGCGGTCCTTCATCGCTGGCGCTTAACGGCCGATGGCGTAAGCTTGCATGCCGCGGGGGTTGGCGCCGGCCTTGAGAATCCGACCTTCCGGCGTTTCCTCCCGGGCGCAGCCGGAGAGACGGCCTTCCGACCACGGGTCGCCGACGCGCAGCCGATGGCCGCGTTGTGCGAGCGCCTCACAAGTTGCTTCGGGGAAGCGGTTCTCGACCGCCACGACGCCGGGCTGCGCGGCGCGCGGGTAGAACGAGCTCGGCATGTGCTCGGTGTGAAAGGCCGGACAGTCGATCGCCTCCTGCAGGTTCATTCCGTGATGGACGTGGTGCAGAAACATCAGCAGCGACCACTGGTCCTGCTGGTCGCCGCCTGGCGTGCCGAAGGCGAGATAGGGCCTGCCGTCCTTGAACGCCATCGACGGTGACAAAGTGCTGCGCGGTCGCTTACCGGGCTCGAGGCTCGCCGGCAACCCCTCCTCGAGCCAGAACATCTGCATCCGCGTGCCGAGACAGCAGCCGAGCTCCGGGATCACCGGCGAGCTTTGCAGCCAGCCGCCGCTCGGCGTCGCCGACACCATATTGCCCCAGCGGTCGATCACATCGACATGGCAGGTGTCGCCGGCGACGAGGCCGTGCTCGGTGACGGTCGGCTCGCCGATGCCGGCCGCGGCAAAGACGGCCTCCCGACCGCCGACGAGCACGCGCGGAGTGCGGCCCTTCGGGCGGCCCGGACGCAACTCGAGCGAGGCGTGCTTGGTCACCAGCTTTCGCCGCGCGTCATTGTAGGCAGTGCCGAGCAAGGTGGGCATCGGCACGTCGACAAAATCAGGGTCGCCGTACCAAGCCTCGCGATCGGCAAAGGCGAGCTTGGCGCATTCGACGACGATATGGACAAAATCGGCGCCGAGCGGCTCGAGATCGCCGAGACCGAACCCTTGCAGCAGTGCCAATTGCTGCAGCAGAACCGGCCCCTGGCTCCACGGCCCGCCTTTCGCCACGGTATAGCCGTGATACTCGAAGGTGAGCGGCGCCTCGACCGGAGGCTCCCAGCGCGCCAAGTCGTCCCCAGTCAGCAACCCGCCATGACTTCGGCCGGAAGAGTCGAACACCTTCTCGTGCCG
>VAZT01000320.1 GCA_005884825.1 Alphaproteobacteria bacterium | reverse complement strand
CGACCTCGTTCATCAATTCGACCCAGTACGCGGACGGGCGCTTTCTGGTGATCTCGCTGATCCGTTCGTTGAGCGCCTTTCGGTTCTTCGAGCGCTGTGCGCCGGTCGCGTAATCGGGATCGTCGAGCAACGCCATCGCATCGGCCGCCTCGCAGAAGCGGCGGAACATGTGGTCGCCCGAGGCGGCGATGTTGATCTGCCCGTCCGAGGTAGGGAACACGCCGGTCGGAATGCCGGTCGGATGGTCGTTGCCGGCTTGCTTGGCGACCTCGCCGGCCATCAGCCAGCGCGACGCCTGGAAATCGAGCATGAAGATCTGCGCTTCGAGCAGCGAAGTGTGGACCCATTGCCCGAGGCCGCTTTGCTCGCGCTCGATCAGCGCCATCATCATTGCCTGCGCGAGCAAGAGGCCGGCGCAGAGGTCGTCGATCGGGATGCCGACCCGCACCGGCCCCTGGCCCGGCAGGCCGGTAATCGACATCAGCCCGCCCATGCCTTGGGCGATCTGGTCGACACCCGGCCGCTTCGCATAAGGCCCGCTCTGGCCGAACCCGGAAATGCTGCCATAGACGATGCGGGGATTGACTTTTTTGACCGACTCGTAATCGACGCCGAGGCGGTATTTCACCTCCGAGCGGAAATTCTCGACGATCACGTCAGCCTTCTCCGCCAATTTGAAGAAGATCGCCTTGCCTTCCTCGGTCTTCAGGTTGAGGGTCAGGCTGCGCTTGTTGCGGTGCAGGTTCTGGAAATCGAACCCGTCGCGCCGCGAGCCGGTGACATCGCCCCTGGCCTCGCCCGGCTGCTCGATCTTGATCACATTGGCGCCCCAATCGGCGAACTGACGAACCGCCGTCGGCCCGGCGCGGGCATGACACAGATCGACAACGGTGTAGCGGGCGAGAGGCAGCGATCCGATGCTCACAACGAGGTTCCTTTGGTGTTGGGTGGAATCGGTCGCCGAACTTACACCCGCCGCGCGCGGCTGGGTCAAGTATCCGCGCCGATCGCGCGACGGAAGCGGTTCTTGAGCAAGACACCGTCGCGCGGCGGCAGGACGCGCGGCGGCTCGTCGGCGCGGATCACGACGCGCGCGAAGAGGCTGCTCGCCGAATTATGGAGCCGGGCGGCGAAGTCGCGGAGGCCGCGCTCGTCGGTGATGTCAAACGTCTCCTTGAAGCCGCAGGCGCGAGCGACCCCGGCGAGCGCGACGGCGTCTGCGGTATGGCTCGCTTGCATACCCGTCTCGCCGTAATGGCCGTTATCGAAGACGGCAATCGCGAGGTTCGGCGGGCGTTGCACGCCGATGGTTGCGAGCGAGCCGAGCCCCATCAGCATCTCGCCATCGCCGGTGACGACGAGAACGCGACGGTCGGGTTGAGCAATTGCCAGCCCCAGCCCGACCATGGCCGCCGCGCCCATTGCGCCCCATAGGTAGAAATTGCGATCGTCGTCGGCGACCGAAGCGGCATCCCAGGTGGTCGAGCCGAGCCCGGTGACGAGCAGCAGATCGCCGCGATTTTCGAGCAGCGTGCGGATCGCAACCCGGCGGTCGAGACGAGTCTCGTTCGCGGTCATTTCACCCACCGTTTGGCACCGATCAGCCGTTGCGACAGCAGTACCGCCGTCGCGAGATCGCCGTTGAAGGCGATGTCGAGCGCGGCGGCAACGGTCTCGGCGGCGTCTTCGGGCCGGTCAACCCGGTAGACGAGGACATCGCACAGTTCAAGGGCCGCCTGGGTCCGGGACCCCATCGGCACCTGCCACGGGTTGAATTCGGCCCATTCGCCGCGCATTGTCACCAGCATGGTCAGCGGGAAACGGCAGGTTTTCGTCATCGACAGCATGTTGATGCAATTGCCGACGCCGCTCGACTGCATCAGCAAAGTCCCGCGCTGGCCGCCGAGCCAGGCGCCGGCGAGCAGCGCCACCCCCTCCTCTTCGCTGGTCAGCGGCACCGCGCGTATCGTGGGGTCGGCCCGACACAGCTCGATCAGCCGCGCATGGCCGGCATCGGGCACATACCCGACTTGTCGTATTTCGGCCGCCTTGAGCGCCGCGAAAATCTCCTCCCGCCACTCGAGCGCGCCGTCGTTCACCCCTTGCCTCCTTGCTGTGCTGTGAGGCGGCCGGAGCACTCCAGCCGCACCCAGAGAGCCGCCAGCACCTCCTGATAATACAAGCGAAAAACAGGACAGCCCTCTCCCCTTCCGCGGAAAATCGCACTGCGCGCAAATTGCTGGGCGGGATAACAGGAGGTCGCCTTGGTCCGGGCCGTCATCTGGTGCTCTCTCCACGACGGGACATGTTATCACACGCCAATGCGGCTATTGTGGCATAGTAGAGCGGCGCAAATTGCGTCCGGGCGGGTGCAGCATCTTAATTCGACATGTCTTTTTCCGCGTGGGTTGAAACCGCAAGAGGGGTCTATCGATGAAGAAGCGGATCGACGCCGCGACACTGACATCCGTAGTCGGCACGCTCTACCCGCCGCCTTTTGACGCGCCGTGCCGCTCGCGTGAGCGCACCAAGCTCGGGGATGCTGCCGGGTTGACGCAGTTCGGCGTCAACCTGCTTCGCCTGCCGCCGGGCGCGTGGTCGAGCCAGCGTCACTGGCATACCGGCGGAGATGAATTCGTTTATGTCCTCTCCGGCGAGGTCGTGCTGGTTACCGACGGCGGCGAAGAGGTTATGCGCGCCGGCGACTCGGCCGGGTTCCCTGCGGGAGACACCAACGGGCACTGCCTGCAGAACCGTTCGAGCAGCCGCGCTGAGGTCATAGAAATCGGCACTCGTGTCCCCGGCGACTCGGCATACTACTCGGATGTCGACATGGTCGCGCCGGCCGGCGGCAAGCCCGCTATCTACACCCATCGAGACGGCACGCCTTACCCCGACATCAGGCGCCGCGGGCCCTGATCGCATTGCTGAACGGCAAACACCCCGATAGTGATACGCTGTCAGGCCACAAGGGCCTTGGAGGAGCCAGTGCCGAGCCTTCATCCACAGATCCGGGAAGTGTTGAGGGTGATGGCCGAGGCGAAGCTTCGGCCGGTCGAAGAAATGACACCCGCTGAGGCGCGTGAGCAGGTCGAAGCCACCGCACGGGCACGCAAGGCCGAGCCGCTGCCCGTCGCCCGGGTCGAAGAGCGCATGATACCGGGCCCCGCCGGCGAGATCCGCTTGCGCCTCTACTGGCCGCGAGCCGCGGCGCCGGCTCCGGTGATCGTCTATTACCATGGCGGCGGCCATGTGATTGGCAGTCTCGACACTCACGATTTCGTCGCCCGCAACCTCTGCAGCGGGGTGGGGGCATTGGTCGCCTCGGTCGATTACCGCATGGGCCCGGAGCACAAATTTCCGGCGGCGGTGGACGATTCCTGGGCTGCCCTCCGATGGGTTGGCGCAAATGCCGAAAGCCTCGGCGCCGATCCGGCCCGAATGGGCGTGCACGGCGACAGCGCCGGCGCCAACCTCGCAGCCGTGGTGGCGCTGCTCGCCCGGGATGGCGGCGGCCCGCGATTGTCGCTGCAATCGCTCGTCTACCCAATTACCGATTACGGCCTGGTCGGCGACAGCTATGAGAAGTACGCCAATGGCTATGGCATCCTGGGACCAGGGGGGCGATGGCGTGGTTTCGCGACCACTATCTGCGCAACCCGGAGGACGCGAATGATTGGCGCGCCTCGCCGATCAAGGCCAGCCTCGCCAGAGCGGCCCCCGCAATTGTCGTAACTGCCGAGTGCGATGTGCTGCACGACGACGGTCAGCGATATGCCGAGGCGCTGCAACGCGCCGGCGTGCCGGTCGAGTACAGGGAGTTCCCCGGTATGATCCACGCCTTCTTTGGCATGGTGCCGGCGGTCGACGATGCGATGAACGCCCAGCGCCTCGTTTGGACCGCGTTCAAACAGGCTTTCGCTCGCGCTTGACGTATCCGGCGCTGCACCGCGGGCATCGCTGATATCGCTGTAAATCCCGCAAAAATACAGCCAGGAGGCATGTCTCGGCCGCAGAAACCCTCGGTTTTTGACAGGCACCAGCGGCAAATAACAGCCAGGAACAGCGAGCAAAAACAGCGAAAAACAACCAGCAACCAACGGCGCTGAGCTGCTACCATCGACTTTGCTTTCTCCTGGCATTGCGCCGTCATCTCGGTACAACGCGATTCGAGCACTAGCGCGGGCCGGCGAGGGCAGCAGATCGCATTACGATCCCCGTCCTTGCGCACTCGCCCTTCGAAGAAATTGCATACCGATATCACGAAAAATATCCTCTCGAATCCGGCTCCGCAGCCACAATTTTCACGTTCAAAGCACTCGGTATCATGCCATCATGGCAATTTTCGGGTCCGCGTGTGCGCTCGTCGCTCGCCCCCCGAACGAAGCCTCTCAGTCTAAATTTCTGCTGTCGACCCTGAGCGCCACGTGGCCACCGCCGCTCGAACGGCAGGATTTGCCCCTAAGCCGTCATTAGCGGAGCGCTACCGCGCTCGGCTGAATTGGCTAATTGACAGCCAGCAGGAGCGGCCTACGACTCCGGTATAGGCGGGCTTCCAGCGGCGCGCGCGGCGGCCCACGCTTAAGATTCTGATCTTCTATCGGGAGCCGACCAGCGTCCGGTCGGAGCGCGCTTCACCCTTTCAGATAGCCGACATAGTAAATGCCGATCACACCACCCGATGCGTCCCGGATCGGATCGTAACCTGTGACGTATGGCTTGTCCAAGATCGTCGCGTCTCCGTAATACGCATCGCCCTTCCTGATCATCGCGATGGCCGGGCCGTTCGGGTCAAGAATCGTACCGATTGCGCGCGAACCATCGGCCTTCTTCACGTTAGTCGCAACGCGCACGTACTCGTCGCCAGCCTTCACGAAAAGTGTCGCTGTTCCACCGTTTTCTTTCACAACCTCATCGACCAAATCGAAGTTGTTGTTCATCTTCGTTGTCCCGAAATACAAGGCGGGAACATCCTTGCCGGCGACGGCCTCGGTGCCTTCGATCCTCGGGGCGCCCAACTTGGCTGTCTTCGCCTTGAGCGCCGCCATCGAGGCCCGCACTTTGTCCAACTGAGCGGCCGCAAGGCCCGGCAACAGTGTCGCAGTTGCGAAAAAGAATCAGGCGCCAAGGATGCCTACGATGAACGTTTTTCGATTGATGAAGTTATCCCGATCCATGTGACCAGCCTCCCACAACGGTAACTCACGCACCTTCCGCCGCTGCCTTACCCTGCGGCTCCCAATCGCGCTGGCGGCGGAGCGGGTCGGCCCGACTTCCGCCTCGGTCTCTGCCGTCGCTACGATCCCGTCATTCGTCCATGCCGTCAACTGTCGCTTCGCGTTGCGAGCGCGCGGCGTGCAGCAATTGGGGATTCCAATGCTTGGCAACGGCACATCGCGCCAGAGGTTATGGTGTGGTGGCTATGACCAACAGCGACAATGGACTGCCGCTGCTGCAGGTAGTCGTTGATCGGGTGGGTCGAGCGTACGGCTGGGACATGCACGGGGCCCGATACCACGATTCGAATGAGGAGCGAAAACCGTGACTTCCGGCAGTTACACTGTCTGGAGACGGTGTCGCCGCGGAGGGCAGGAAAGCTGCGAGATCGCGGCTTGCACGAACCAGTATCAGCGGGACCCCACTGGATTCGCATTTGCGGTAAACATGCTTCCCGGCAAAAATGCTGCACCCAGGATCAAGGACTTACCAATAATCGCCATATGACATCCTCACCTTCTTCGGTCTCAATCGGGAAGTCATCGGGCGGAAACGGCGCGGTTCGGCTTGGCACCAACACCGTCTCGAAACGCACGACCGCCACCTGGTCGGTTAAGCCCTGCTGGGTTGTTACCACCACATGGAAGCCGTCGGGCGCGCCGGTGTAATAGACCAGGGCAGAGCTATCAGCGTCGAGCTTTGCTTCATAACCGGTCTTGGCCGCTATATCCGCCGCCTGGGCGGTCGCCACCCCGGCAACGACGAACGCGGCGGCCGCAAAGACGGTCCTCATCTCGCGTCCGAAGCGATCCCAGGCTGTCGCGACCATGTCTTTGACCTGAGCGCTGTCGGCGACATCGCAGGTGATGGGCAAGGCCGTGCCACCGTCGCGCGTAATACTCTCCGCCAGTTCCTGGAG
>VAZT01000763.1 GCA_005884825.1 Alphaproteobacteria bacterium | reverse complement strand
AACTGGCTGCGCGCTTCGGCGATTTTCTCGGCCCCGTCGAGCCGATCGGGCCGCGTTGGGCCTACCCTCTCTTGTTGCTGCTGGCCGAAAGCTACGCCTCGCTCCGGCTGGCTCTCGTCGGCGAGGCGGCGCACACGAGCCACCCGATCGCCGGCCAGGGGCTGAATCTCGGCATACGCGATGTCGCCGCGCTTGCGGAGCTGGTAATCGACGCGCGGCGCCTGGGTCTCGATATCGGCGATGAATCAGTGCTGCTGCGCTATCAGCAATGGCGCCGCTTCGATGCGCTGGCGCTCGTAGCGGTCACCGACGGCCTCAACCGGCTGTTCTCGAATTCGTTTCCCCCGGTCCAGCTCGCTCGCGATATCGGCCTCGCCGCGGTCAACCGTCTCCCGCCGCTCAAACGCCTGCTGATGCGCGATGCGATGGGAATCGCGGGCGACCTGCCGCGTCTCGTCCGCGGCGAACGGCTTTAGGGTTCGCGGCTCAAACCGTTCGCGGCGAGAGCGTCGAGATACTCGCGCCAGCGTTTTTCGTGCTCGACACCGAGTTGGTACAGATAATTCCAGGAATAGATCCCGGTGTCGTGCAAATCGTCGAATTTGATCCGGACAGCGTAATTGCCGACCGGTTCCAGATCCATTATCCCGACATGGGCACGGCCGTGGACCAACGTCTTCTGTCCCGCACCGTGACCCTGAACTTCCGCGGACGGGCTCTCGACGCGCAGATACTCGGCCGGTAGCGAAAAGCGGCTGCCGTCCTCGAATGCGACCTCAAGCCGCTTTTCCGCCCGCTTCAAGCGAAGTTCCACCGGCCAGTGCGCCGTCCCGCCCGCGCTCACGGTACCCTCAGGGCGACGGCAAGCGCTTGGTCGCGGTTTCGTCGTCGCGTAGCGGGCGCGCCTCGTCGACGAGCATAATCGGGATCCCGTCGCGGATCGGGTAGGCCAGCCCAGCTTCCTCGCTGATCAGCTCCTGGGCTTCGCGATCGTAGCGCAACGGTGCCTTGGTCAACGGGCAGACGAGAATCTCCAGCAGCTTCGGGTCGATTTCCAGTGTCCCTTCCCCGAGATCCGGCGCCTCGAGCAATGCCTGCTTCTCGCTCCGATCGAACGGGCAGATCATCGCAATCGAGGTGACGAGCCGCTCGCCGCCGACCGAGGTGATCGAATCCCAGTCGGCCGAGATCTGGTGCTGCTGAAAATATCCCCTGAGCCCACGCATCAGGCGCTCGCGATCAAAGTCGAGCACCTCCTCCCCCTCGGCGTCACTCGCAAACTCATGCCAGTCCGGGACGACGCGACGATAGCCCTCAAGAAGCGGCAGCTCCTCGCGGATCCGGAAACGAGAGATGCCCGTCAGGGTGATCAGAAAACGCCCGTCCTCGGTCTCGGAAAACGAGGTGATGCGGCCGGCGCAGCCCGTCGGGTAAACCGGCGGATTGCTGCCCGACGCTGCCTGATCGCTCGGCTGGACCATGCCGATCAGGCGCTCGCCGGCGAGTGCGTCGCGCGTCATCGCGAGATAGCGCGGCTCGAAGATGTTCAGAGGCAACCGGCCGCGCGGGAGCAGCAGAACGCCGGTCAAGGGAAAGATCGGGAGAATGGCGGGGACCGCCGCTCCGCCGCGCCGCTCGCTCATCACATCCTCCGTTCAGGAAAACATCACAGAAGAAAGCCGCCGCCGGCCGCTCAAGGTCAGCGGGTCGGTCGGACCCATCACCTCGAAGAATTTGAGGAGCTGCTTGCGAGCGGCCTGCTCGTTCCATTCCCGGTCGCGCTTGAACAGGGTCAACAGCTCGTCGATCGCGGCTTCCCGGTCGCCGCTCCCGAACAACCCGGTGGCGAGCTCCAGGCGCGCCTCGTGGTCGTCCGGGTTCTGCGCCAGCCGGGCGCGTAGTTTGCCGGCCGAGGCCATCGCCTTCTGCGCCTGCTCGGCGAGGTCGAGGGCGGCGCGCGCGGCGGTGATCTCGGGGTTGCCGCTGCTCTCCTTCGTAACGCGATCGAGATGCTGTTTTGCTTTGGAGAGCTCGCCGCGCGCGATCATCACCCGCGCAAGACCGGCCAACGCCTCGACGTTAGTGGTATCGCGCTGCAGGATCTGGGAATAGAGCGCGCCGGCGCTGGCATGATCGCCGGCCTGCATCGCCTCTTTGGCCATCGCCAACGCCTCCTCGACCGGCGAGGGGCCACCCTTTCCACCGCCCAGGCGCTGCACGAACTGCTTGACCTGGCTCTCGGGCAAAGCGCCGACAAAGCCGTCGACCGGCCGCCCGTCCTTGAAGGCGTAAACCGCCGGGATCGATTGGATGCGCATCTGCTGCGCGATTTCGGGGTTCTCGTCGATATTGAGCTTGACCATTCGAACCGCGCCGTTGGTGGCGCGGACGGTTTTTTCGAGGATCGGCCCGAGCTGCTTGCACGGACCGCACCAAGGCGCCCAGAAATCGACGACGATCGGCGCGTCGAACGAGCCGTCGACGACTTCGTCCATGAAATTGGCGGTAGTGACGTCCTTTACAGGGGCGGCAGCCGCGCCGCCGATCAAAGCTTCGCTCGGCATCAATCTTCTCTCCGGTTTTATCCGACAACATGGCGGCATAGCCGCCGTAAG
>VAZT01000319.1 GCA_005884825.1 Alphaproteobacteria bacterium | reverse complement strand
TTGCAGGCCAAGCTCAAGGACACCCAGGCCAAACTCGCCAGCCTCACCGGCAAGGACCAAGCCAACGCGCCGGCAAACCTGTCGGCAGAGCAGACCAAGGCGATCGAGGAATTTCGCGCCGACATGGTGCAAACCCGCCGCCAATTGCGCAATGTGCAGGCCGCGCTGCGCAGCGATATTGGGCGTCTCAAGACGGGGCTCGAATTTCTCGACATTGCGCTGATCCCGATCATCGTCGCCGCGGCGGCGATCGTCCTCGGCGCGCTGCGGCTGCGCCGCCGCAGCCGGCGCATCACGGAGGCGTGAACCGGAATGCAGTCACGCTCTCTGATCCTCCTCGCCTCCGCGACAGTCGTCCTTGTCGCGATCGCGATCGTCGTGCTCGCCTCTGGCGATCGCGGCATCAGCCGCGCGGCGCCGGGTCAACCGGCCTTTCCGGCGCTCGCAGCGAAGCTCGGCGACATCGCGTCGGTCACCGTGTCGCGCGAAGGCACGACGATGACCTTTATCCGTGATGGCGACAGCTGGCTCGTTGCCGAGAAAGGAAACTACCCGGCGAACGCCGCAAAGGTCAGCCAGATCGTGCGGGCGATGGCGGATCTGACCCTGGTCGAGCCGAAGACCCAGAACCCCGATCTCTACCCCCGGCTGGAAGTCGAGGACCCCGGCAACGGAAAATCTGCCCTGGTGGCGGTCAAGGACAAATCGGGCGGAGAACTGGCCGAGGCGATCGTCGGCAAACGACGTTATGACCGGCTCGGCGCAGGCAATGACGGGGTCTATCTGCGCAAGCCGCGGGAAGCGCAGAGTTGGCTCGCGCGCGGCACCCTCGATCCGTCGGGCGATCCAGCGAGCTGGCTCGATCGGCAGATCATCGATATCTCCGAGAAGAAGATCGCCAAGGTCACCCTAACCCAGCCGGATGGAACCAAGCTCATCATCAGCCGCCCGGCGCCGGAGGCAAAATTCGCGGCCGAGGACGCGCCGGCCGACGCGAAGTTCAAGAGCGAGGCCACGACCAGCGGCCCCTCCACGGCGCTCGAGACCTTCGACCTCGACGACGTCAAATCGGCTGCCGAATTGCCGGTCCCCGACAAGGACGTGGTCTCCGCATCATTCACGACCTTCGACGGGCTGACGGTCGATCTGCGCCTAATGGAGCGCGACAAGGCGGATTGGGTCGCGATTTCCGCGACCGGCTCCGGCTTGGCCGAGGCCGAGGCGAAAAAGATCGAGGGCAAGGTCTCGCACTGGACCTATGCGATCCCGGCCTACAAGGCGAACCTGCTGAAGACCAAGCTCGCCGATCTCGTCGAGCCGCCCAAGGGATCCTGATTCGGTCTGTCGCGGGCTAATAAGCACCGCCGAGCTTGCGGTGATCCCAGCTGGTGATCTTTTCCGCGACTATCTTCAGCACAACGCGCTTTGGCGCGCTGTCGACTGATCCGCGCGGCCGTTCGCCCGGCGGCGCGCCGCGCGCCTCGGCCATCGCGGCGAAGATTTGGCGAACGGCATCCGCTCCCTCGATGATCTCGCATTCGCCCCGGATCATGACGCCGCGGAGCTCCGCGTAATTGTCTCCAGTCTCGGCCATCAGCGCGACCTTGGGGTTGCGCCGAATGTTCAGCACCTTCTGGGCCTTGGCGTAGGAGGTCATATAAAACGCGCCGTCTTTCGCGAGGAAATTCATCGCCACGACATGGGGAAACCCGTCCTTGCCGATCGTCGCCAGCGCGCCCTTGCGGTGCTCGCGCAGGAAGGCGGCTTGCTCGTCGGGGCTGAGTTGAATTTGCCGGCGCCGGTTCATCGCCATCCTTTCGGACATATTGGGGTTCAGCGCCAGAGCTGGCGGGTGGCCAGTGCCGCGCCCTGGGCCAACGCTTCGAGCTTGGCCCAGGCGATGTCCGGGTGAACCCGGCCACCGAGACCGCAGTCGGTAGAGGCGATGACCCGCTCCCGGCCGACCAGGTTCGCGAAGCGAAGAATGCGCTCGGCGACGAGCTCGGGGTGCTCGACGACATTGGTAGCGTGGCTGACCACACCGGGCAGGATCACCTTTTCGTCAGGCAATTTGACGTCCTGCCACACCTTCCATTCGTGCTCGTGGCGGACATTTCCGGCCTCGAACGAGTAGGCATGCGCATTCACTGCCAGCATGACATCGACGATGTCGCGCATCGCGATGTCGGTGACGTGGGGTCCGTGCCAGCTGCCCCAGCACAAATGGAAGCGGATGCGGTCCTGCGGCAGGCCGCGGATCGCGTGGTTGAGCGCCTCGACCCGGACCATCGAGAACTTCTTGTACTCCTCGACCGTCGGCTCCGGATTGATCATGTCCCAGTTCTCGGCGATCGCCGGATCGTCGAGCTGCAGGGTGAGGCCGGCATCGAGGATCGCCTTATATTCCTCGCGCATCGCATCGGCGCAGGCGTAAAGGAGCTCCTCCCCGGTCTTGTAGTACGAATTGCCGATCCGCGCGGCGCTGCCCGGCGCTACCGCAGTCATAAAGCCTTCCTCAACGCCGGCGGCCTGCAACGCCGCCTTGAAATTGGCGATGTCTCTCTGGATCGCGTCATGCCCGGCATAGTGGATCGGCGCGACACAGATCGGCGCGGGCGGCCGCGGCCCGGTCGTGATGCCGGAATCGGGATCGTTATACGCCGCGGCGAACCGGGTGCGGTCGCGCCGGTCGCCAAAGCTCGTCAGGACGACCTGGCCCGGCGAAGAGCGCCTGGGCTCCATCTCGTACAAGCTGGGGCCGTGCGGGTCGAGACCACCCAGCCGGTTCCACGAGTATCGCCACCATGAACCGTAATTGACCCGCTGCGCCATCGGCTTGCCGAACTCTCCGTCACCGGGCACGTCGATGCCGATCTCTTTCTGCCGTCGCACGACGCCCGTTACCGCTGATGCGAGCTTCGCCGCCAAGGCATGCTCATCATTGCTTCCCCACGCCTCGATCAGATCGTCGGGACGCGGCAGACTCCCGGCATGGCTGGTCAGGATGTGATCGGAACTGGTCTTCATGACTCCCCCTCAACTCCAGCGCTGGCGAGTGGCGAGCGCGGCGCCCGCGACCAGCGCTTCGAGCTTGGCCCAAGCGATGTCGGGGTGGACGCGGCCGCCGAGACCGCAATCGGTCGAGGCGATGACCCGCTCCCGGCCGACCAGGTGGGCAAAACGCAGGATGCGGTCGGCGACGAGCTCGGGATGCTCGACGACATTGGTGGCGTGGCTGACGACGCCGGGCAGGATCACTTTGTCGTCGGGCAATTTGACGTCCCGCCAGACCGTCCATTCATGCTCGTGGCGGACATTGCCGGCTTCGAACGAATAGGCCCCGGCATTGACGGCCAGCATCAGATCGACGAGGTCGCGCATCGGGATGTCGGTCGTGTGCGGCCCATGCCAGCTGCCCCAGCACAGATGGAAGCGGATGCGGTCCTGCGGCAAGCCGCGGAGTGCGTGATTGAGCGCCTCGACCCGGACCATCGTAAACTTCTTGTAGTCCTCCACCGCCGGCTCGGGATCGATCATGTCCCATCCCGTGGCGGTGGCCGGGTCGTCGAGCTGCAGGATCAGCCCGGCATCCAGGATCGCCTTATATTCCTCGCGCAAGGCCTCGGCGCAGGCGTACAGGAACTCTTCGTCGGATTTGTAATATTCATTCGGGATCCGATAAGCGCTGCCGGGCGCGACAGCGGTCATAAACCCCTCCTCGATCCCGGCAGCTTTGAGGGCGGCCTTGAAATTTGCGATGTCGGCGGCGATCTCGGCGTGGCCCGTGTAGGTGAGTGGGCCGACGCAGACCGGGCCGCTGGTGGGCCTCGGTCCCATCCAGATGCCCGACTCGCGGTCGGCATAAGCCGCCGCGAACCGCACGCGGTCCCGCCGATTGGCGGCGCTGGTCAGCGCGATTTCCCCGGGGCGGGAGCGCTGCGGCGGCCGGGAATCCAAGGCCGGCCCGCCCAGCTCGAGCCCGCCCAAACGACGGAACGCGTAGTTCCACCATGCGCCATAACTGACTCGGTGACTCACCGATTTGCCCAACTCGCCGTCGCCGGGAACATCGATACCGAGCTCGCTTTGATGGCGCACGACATCCGCCACCGCGGCTCGAAGCATCCCCTGAAAAACGTGCACGTCAATCGCCTCCCCCGCTTCACGAGCTCTATTCGCCGCGATTAAATCATCGGGCCGCGGCAGGCTTCCGACATGGCTGGTGAGGATATGATCGGAGCTGGTCTTCATGGTTCCCCGTTCTTGCTGGGACCGTCGACGTATCGCGGCCACCTTTTTTGAACTTACGATCCTCGGGACGCGGACGCCACGGCTGTCCCGGTGATCGGTTCAGCCGGGATTGGAGGCGGGCTTTTCGTTGACGCAGCGCAACAGCTTCCAATAGCCGAACAAATTACTGGGCCGCACCTCGCGGATCGACAATTGGCTGTCGCGCCGGAACGCGTCGAACGGGAAATCGGCGTGAAAGCCGATATGGCGGGCGACCCCGGCCAGGCGTTTTTCGATGAAGCGCGCCACCAGGTTATCGCTGGTGAAGTGATTGACGACGACGATCGTGCCGCCGGGAATGCAGACGCGGCGCATCTCGGCGGCGAAGCGCGCCGGGTTCGGCACGACCGAGGCGACGTAGAGCGCGAGCACGGCGTCGAAAGAATTGTCCGGAAATTCGAGGTTCTCAGCATCCATCACGTGCAGACCCTCGACATGCGAAAGCCGCAGGCGCTCGGCCCGACGCCGCGCCTTCGCCAGCATCTCCTCGGACACGTCGATGCCGGTCACTCGCGAATCCTTGCGGAAATACGGAAGCGACAGCCCGGTGCCGACGCCGACCTCGAGGATATGCTGACCCGGCCGATCGTTGGCGATGCGCACCGCCTCCTTACGCCCCGGGTGAAAGACCGGGCCGAAAACGATGTCGTAGGAGCCGGAAAACAGCCGATAGGTCCGGATCGTATCGTGCAGGTCCATCGTCTCACTCTTGTAATTATGCACGAAGCCGGCATGCAAACCGCCCCGGCGCAGGGGGCACTGTCCGGCCATCCTCGTTAACCTAGGGGTAGCATTTCACCGGCGCCAGGTCATCCCGATCTTTGCCTCGGCTGCATCAGGTTGCACCGCGGCCCTCGGAGGAAACGGTTTCAGCCGTAAACCGTTGCACAAAATATCGGCTGTGGGCGGTCGGACCCGCCCTCGTCTCGCCTTGAAGGCGCGGCACCTCAGATGAGGGTGATGCGCTCGGCTTCGAGGCCTTTCTTGCCTTCGACCACTTCGACCCTGACCCGCTGGCCGGGATCGAGCGCATTAACGCTGCTGCGGCGCAGCGCGGTGATGTGGATGAACACATCCTTGCCGCCGCCGTCTGGAGAAATGAAGCCGTAACCCTTTTCGGGCTCGAACCATTTCACCGCGCCTTCCATGGTCTGGGAAGGTCGCGGGCCGCGGCGGTCGAGGCTGCCGCCGCTCTGCGGCGCCACCGCGGTGCTGTTGTCGACGTTCAAGACGGTCGTCACCAGTGGGCCTTTCGCCCCGGCGCTGACCTCGCAGACGATCGAAGCGCCTTCATGGACGTCCTCATAGCCAGCGCGGCGCAGGATCGCCATCGGCAGGAACGCGTCCTGGGATCCGTCGGATGGGGTGACGAACCCGAAACCCTTGCTGGCGTTGAACCACTTGACTTTGGCTTCGACGCGGCGACCGGGGGGAAGATCTTCGCGGAAGAAGCCGGGGCGGCGGTCGTACATAAGTCCTCTAAACGTCGAATTGAATGGGGCGAGCGCGTGAACGCTAAACCATAGCGTAAATGCGCCGCATTGCGCTAGCACTCACATGGCGCTGGCGCCACCCATTCGATTCGATCGTGGGCCCCTTCCGCGGGGCTGCCGGCCCCTACCCGAAGGCCACCAAGCGCTGGTTCTGCTCGCCCAAACCCTCGACCGACAGCCGCATGCGGTCGCCGGGTTTGAGGAATTGCGGTGGCTTCATGCCGAGACCGACACCCGAAGGCGTGCCGGTCGGGATAATGTCGCCCGGCAGCAGGGTCATGAAATGGCTGACATAGCTGACGATCTCATTGATCCCGAAGATAAGGTCCGAGGTATTGCTGTTCTGCACCCGCGTGCCGTTGACCTCGGTCCATAGCCCGAGGTTGCCCGGGTCGGGCACCTCGTCGGCGGTGACGACCCACGGGCCGATCGGAGCGAAAGTGTCGGCGCTCTTGCCCTTGGTCCATTGCCCGCCGCGCTCGATCTGAAATTCGCGTTCGGAAACATCGTTCACGACGCAGTAGCCGGCGATGTATTTGCTCGCATCGTGAGCAGGGACATAGCGCGCCAGAGTGCCGATCACGATGCCGAGCTCGACCTCCCAGTCGGTCTTTTGCGAGCCCTTCGGAATGATCACGTCGTCATCGGCCCCGCAGATCGAGGTCGTCGCCTTCATGAAGAAGATCGGCTCCTTGGGGATTGCCGCCCCGGCCTCGGCGGCATGCGCGCGATAGTTGAGGCCAATCGCGACGAGCTTTGATACCCGCGCGACGCACGGGCCAAGCCGTGGCGTCCCGGGCACCAGCGGCAGAGTGCTCGGATCGAGCCGCCGCAGCCGGTCGAGCGAAGCGGGAGCGAGCGTCTCGCCGTCGATGTCGCGAACCGCGCCGGAGAGGTCGCGGATCTTGCCGTCGCGATCGAGCAGTCCCGGCTTTTCCTGACCCGCGGGTCCATAGCGAAGAAGCTTCATCGGAGGTCTCCTCTCTGCGTCAGAGCGTGAAGCCGCCGTCGATCACGTGGATCGCGCCGGTCGTGAAGGCCGATTCATCGGAGGCGAGGTAGACGGCGAGCGCCGCCACTTCCTCGGCCGCGCCGAGTCGCCCCAGTGGCTGGCGTTCGACAAAGGCGCGCCGCGCGGCCTCGCTGCCGCCGACCACACGTGTCCCTTGAGCCGCTATACGGTCCTCGAGCGAGGGTGTTGCGATCGTGCCGGGGCAGATCGCATTGCACCGTATGCCCGACACAATGAAATCGGCGGCGACCGATTTGGTGAGCCCGATCACCGCCGCTTTGGTCGCCGCGTAAACGCAACGGTTCGGCACGCCTTTGATCGAGGACACGGTCGAGGACATGTTGATTATCGAAGCGCCGGTTCCGCGCTCGACCATCTTGGGCAGAAATGCGCGGATCGTCAGGTACATCGAGCGCACATTGAGGACGAAGGACGCGTCCCACTCGACCGGAGCCACGTCGAGAATTGTCCCGTGATGGACAAAGCCGGCGCAGTTGAACAGCACGTCGAGCGGGCCGAGCTCGTCCGCCAGCGCCGCAATCTCGGCTTCATCGGTCACATCGAGATGACGGGTCGCGATCAGCGCGTCGGCCAACGGCGCCAGCTTGTCCTGGGCAATGTCGGTCGCCAGCACGCTCGCCCCCTCGGCCGCAAAAGCCAGCGCCGCCGCGCGGCCGATCCCCTGGCCGGCCGCCGTCACCAGGGCACGTTTACCTGCGAGCCG
>VAZT01000318.1 GCA_005884825.1 Alphaproteobacteria bacterium | reverse complement strand
CTGAAGGGCTACATGATCCAGCCCGATGCCGAATACCGCCACAAATGGCGCAAGGGGGACATCGTGATTTGGGACAACCGCTGCTCGTATCACAAAGCCGCCGGCGACTACCCGCCGGAGGAAGACCGCATCCACTGGCGGGTCTCGATCAACGATTTCGGTATCGAAGTCCGCGAGGCCGCGGAGTAACACTCACGCCGTCGCCGCGCCGTCGACCGGGAGGGCGGCGCCGGAGACGAAGGACGCCTCGTCCGAGATCAAGAAGAGGGCGGCGTTGGCGATCTCCTCGGGTCTGCCGGTGCGGCCCATCGGGTTCTGGCGCCCGCGCATCTGGACCAGCGCCTCCTTGTCCTGGCCGGCGGTGCGCTGCTGATCCGGCCGGGATACGAAGATCCGCAGCATCGGCGTGTCGATCGGGCCGGGACAGATCGCATTGACGCGAATTTTGTCGGGCGCGAGCCGCTTGGCGAGCGAGCGTACAAAACCGACCACACCGAACTTGGCCATCGAATAGACCGGGCTGAACGCCGAGCCTTGAATGCCCGAAGTCGAGGCGGTGTAGAGCAGAGCGCCGCCGCCGCGCGCGCGGATTTCCGGGATAGCCGCTTCGGTCGTCACCAGCACGGTGCGCAGGTTGAGGTCGAGAGCGATCTCGAAATCCGCCATGTCGATGCCCTCGATCGAGGCGGGACCGGGATGGCCGACATGGTTCCACACGAAATCGAGCCCGCCAAAGGCGTTGGCGGTGCGCCGCACGATGCTGCGGGCGAAATCGTCTTGGCGCAGGTCGCCGACAAGCCCCAGCGCCCGGCCGCCTCCGGCGGTGATCTCCCCGACGACCGCATCGACACCTGCCTGATCGATGTCGACGACGCCTACTGCCGCTCCTTCACGGGCGAACCGGATCGCCCCGGCCCGGCCCATCCCGGAAGCCGCGGCCGTTACGATCCCTATCTTATTTTCGAGCCGCATGGTTCCACTCCCTTCCAATTTACTCCGCAGCAGCGGCTGCTGCGCGGGCTGCCGGAGGCGGTTTGCGCAAGAGCAGCAGCAGCGGCAAGCCGAAGATGACAATTATCATCATCAGCTTGAAGTCATCGATATAGGCAACCATTGCCGCCTGGCGTGTCGCCTCCGCGTTAAGCGCGGCAAGGCCGGACGGGTCGGTCAGACTGAACGGCGGCGCCAGATGCGGCATTCGGGCGAGTGGGTTGTCGGGGCGCAAATGCTCGACCAGACGTGAATGGACGGTCTGGGTATTCTCGGCCAACAGTGCCACGACAATCGCGATGCCGACGCTGCTGCCGATATTGCGGGTCAGGCTGAATATCGCCGTCCCTTGGGTCAGGATGTGCCTCGGCAAGGTCGAGAACGTCACAATGCTCAGTGGCGTGAACACAAAGCCGAGGCCGAAACCCTGCAATACCCCGGTCGAGATGATCGGACCCATCCCCATATAGAGTGAGAAACCCGTCATCTGCCACTGCGCCACGGCGGCGATTACAAACCCCGCCAAGATGATCAGCCGCGTGTCGATGCGGCCAACCAGACGGCTCACAATGAGCATGGCAGCCATCGTGCCGATGCCGCGCGGCGCGGTCACAAGTCCCGTCGTCAACACCGGGTAATTCAGCAGATCCTGCAGCATCGTCGGCAACAGAACCATTGTGCCGAACAGCGGTATCGCGACTAGGAACATCAGGATCGTGCCGACGACGCAATTGGCGTCTTTCAATAGCTCCCGGTTGAGAAAGGAGCGGTCGGTCGCGGTCGCGGTATGGACCACGAACAAGTAAAAGGCGAGCCCCGCAATCGTTGCCTCGATCCAGATTTCGGTCGAGCCGAACCAATCTTTGAGCTCGCCCCGGTCCAGGAACATCTGCAAGGCGCCGATCGCCAGGCTCAGGGTGGCGAAACCGAAGAAGTCAAACGCTTCGCGGCGGCCGTGCCGCGTCTGGCGGATGAATATCAGAATGCCGACTGCGGCGAGAACCCCGAACGGGACGTTGATGAAGAACACCCAGCGCCAATTGTACTGGTCGGTCAGCCAGCCGCCGAGCGCCGGCCCGATGATCGGACCCAAGATGACCCCCATGCCCCAGACCGACATCGCCTGGGCGTGCCGGTGGGGCGGGTTGATCTGCAATAGCACCGATTGCGACAGCGGGACGAGCGCCGCGCCGCAGACACCTTGCAGCAGGCGATAGACCACCATTTGGCCGAGGCTCGTCGCGACGCCGCACAAGGCCGAAGCCAGAGTGAAGCCGGCGACCGAGATGAAGAACACCCACTTGATGCCAAAGCGCCCGGCGAGCCAACCGGTCAGCGGCGTCATGATCGCCGCCGCAACGATGTAGGACGTCACCACCCAGGCAATCTGGTCCTGTGCGGCGGAAAAGCTGCCTTGCATGTGCGGCAGCGCGACATTGGCAATCGTCGTGTCGACCCCCTGCATGAAGGTCGCCAACATGATCGAAATGGTGATTGCGCCCCGGTTCGGGACCGGGGCGCGCGGCTCATCCGTCACCGCTCCGCGGCTCGTGTTGCCGGGCCGGTAAGCCAGGCGAAAATGCCCTGGACCCGATCGAGCCAGGGCCGGCGGTGACGGGTGTCGACCTCGACGGTCGCGCTGAGCCCGGCCTGCAGCGGCGGGTTGTGGTCGAGGTGATCGAGGCTGAGGCGCACCGGCAGACGCTGAACGACCTTTACCCAATTGCCGGTCGCATTCTCGGCCGGCAGCAGCGAAAAGGTCAGCCCGGTGCCGGGGCTGAGGCTCTCGACCTTGGCGTGAAACTCGACATCGGGGTAGGTATCGACCTCGACCGTCGCTTCCTGGCCTGGCCGCATATGGGTGAGCTCGGTCTCCTTGAAATTGGCCTCCACCCAAACGTGGTCGGTCGACATGAGCGAGAACAACGGCGTCGAGGCGTTGACGTAATCGCCGACCTGAAGCTGGTCGACCTTGGTGACGATCCCGTTCTCCGGCGCATGGACTTCGGTATAGGATAGATTGAGCTCGGCCCGGTCGAGCGCCGCTTGTGCGTGCTGCACCATCGGGTGCTGCTCGAGGGGAATCTCGGGGTCGCCACCGATGTTGGCGAGGGCGACGGCGACATCCTGCTGCTTCGACGCGAGTTGCGCTCGCCCGGTTTCATACGCCTGCCTCGCCTGATCGAATTGCTGCTGGGAGGCCGTGCCGGAAGCGACTAGGCGCTGCTGACGCTCGAACTCGTGCTGCTGGTAATCGACTGTTGCCTCGGTAGCCCGGGCCTCAGCCCGTTTCTGGTGATAGGTCGCCTTCAACGCGTGAATTTGGAACCGCACGGTGGCGAGCTGCGCTTTGGCCTCATCTACCGCAATCTGGAATGGGCGCGGGTCAAGCCGAAACAGCAGCTGGCCTGCGCTAACTTTCTGATTGTCTTTGACGTCGATTTCGACGACCCGCCCGGAAATATCGGTGCTGACCGCGACCCGCGCGGCCTGAACATAGGCGTCGTCGGTCGAGACGTAACGACCGCCGGTCAGGTACCAGTAGGCTGCCGCCAGCAGAACGAGGATCGGCCCCGCGAGCATCAACGGCAGGCGCAATCTCTGGCGTAAGGGGCGGCGCCGGACGAGAACCGGGGCGCGGCCCTCGAGCGGGCCCCGCAACGCGCCGATCGTCGACGCGTCATTATCGGCGGAAGTCGTCAATGATGGCCTCCGACAGGCGACAACTCCACCTCGGCACGTGGTACTCGTTGGGCCGTATCGTCGTTATCGGGGAAGTCCGCCGCCAACGGCAGCACGCGATCCGAAAGATTGCCATGTACCCGGCGCAGGAGTTCGATCAACTGCTTTCCGTCGTCTTTAGAGAGGCCGGCAAAGGACTCGGCGCGGACCTCGTTCGAGAGGTCGAGAATGCGCGCCAGGATCGGTCGGGCCTTGTCGGTCAGAACGAGGCGGCGGGCGCGCCGGTCGCCGGGCTGGGGCCGCCGCTCGATCCAGCCGTCCTCCTCCATGCGGTCGATCTGCCGCACCAAGGTCATCGGCTTGATTTCGAGCAGGTCGGCGAGGCCGGCCTGGTTGATCCCCTCGTTCCGCGCGAGGTACCCCAGCACCTTGCATTGGGCGCGCGTGAGCCCGAGGAAAAGCAGCGCCCGCTGATTGAACCGGCGCCCGAACAAACGGGCGACGTCGTGAACGAGAAATCCGAAGCTGCGGTCGAGGTCCATGGCCATAACACCGACAATATCCGAGGCAGATAATAAGCTATGACATCAAAGTCTGCCACCCTCGCCGCGATCGAAGTCGCGCGCGGCTGATAGTCGGGAATTAGATGGCTCGTGCATCAGCGGGCCACCTCGGGCCGCAACGCCGGGCGCGCCCGGCGGACCAGCAGCAATAGCGGGATCAGCAGAAGCACGATCAGCATCATCAGCGCGTAATCATTGATGTAGGCCACCATCGCGGCCTGCCGGGTGACCTCGGCGTTGAGCGCGGCGATCCCGGAAGGGGTCGTCAGGCTGAACGGCGCCGCCAGCAACGGCGCCTGGGCGAGCGGGTTGTCCGGCCGCAGATGCTCGACCAGGCGCGAATGCACGATTTGCGTGTTCTGGATCAACAGCGCCTCGAGGATCGAGATGCCGATGCTGCCGCCGAGATTGCGCATCAGGCTGCGCATCGCTGTGCCTTGCGTCAGGATATGTCGCGGCAGGTTCGACAGCGCGAGCGTGTTCAACGGGACAAAGGTGCAGCCGAGGCCGAAGCCCTGAAGCACTCCCGACACTATGACGGGCGCCATACCCATCTGTAGCGAAAACCCGGTCATCTGCCACAGCGAAACGACGGTGAGCAGAAACCCGGTAAGGATGATCAGCCGATTATCGACGCGGTTGATCATGCGTCCGACGACGAACATCGCAATCATGGTGCCGATGCCGCGCGGCGCGGTGACCAGCCCGGTCGTAAATACCGGGTAATTCATCAGCGACTGCAGCATTGTCGGCAAGAGCGCCAAGGTGCCGCTCAGGATGCCGCCGACAAAAAACATCAGGACCGTTCCGGCCATGAAGTTGGGGCTCTTCAACAGGTCGAGGTTGATAAAAGATCGATCTCTGGCCGTGGCCGTGTGCACGATGAATAAATAGAAGAAGACGCCCGAGACGAGCGCCTCGACCCAAATCTCGGTCGAGTTGAACCAATCCTTGAGCTCGCCGCGGTCGAGCAGCATCTGCAACGCGCCAACTGCGATGCTCAACGTCACGAAGCCGAAGAAGTCGAAGGCCTCGCGGTGCGTGTGCCGCGTTTCGCGGATGAAGATCAGGATGCCGAGGCTCGCGATTACGCCGACCGGCAGGTTGATGTAGAAGATCCAGCGCCAACTGTAA
>VAZT01000208.1 GCA_005884825.1 Alphaproteobacteria bacterium | reverse complement strand
CCCACCGCTGCGCCGAGGTTGGACGACTGGCGCCTGCGCTGCCGCGGCTTCTCGGGCTGCTTTCAGCGCGATGCTCACTGGCCGCTTCCCCGATCCCGTCGCGATCCGGTTGCCGCGCGGCGGCTCGGCGGCCTTTCCACTGGCCCTGGCGGAACTGAGCGGTATCGGCGCCCGCGCCGGTGTCGTCAAGGATGCCGGCGACGACCCCGACATCACGCATGGCGCGCTGATTATCGCCGAAACCGCATGGACTGCGCCCGGCTCGGGCATCGGATTCGCAGCAGGGGAAGGCGTGGGCACGGTGACTCGGGCCGGTCTTTCGCTTGCGGTCGGCGAGCCGGCGATCAATCCCGCACCGCGTGCGCTGATCCGCGACGTGCTTATCGAGGCGGCCGCGGAAATTGGCGTACCTCCGCCGGACGTCACTGTGAAGATCACGATCCCAGGTGGCGGCCGTCTTGCCGAGAAGACAATGAACGCGCGGCTCGGGATTGTCGGTGGGCTCTCGATCCTCGGCACGACCGGTATTGTCGTCCCCTACTCGTGCGCATCGTGGATCCACTCCATTCACCGCGGGATCGATGTCGCTCGCGCCGCTGGCCTCGACCACATTGCGGCGGCGACCGGAGCGACCTCGGAGCGCGCCGTTCAACGCCTCTACGGTTTGCCCGATCACGCCTTGATCGATATGGGCGATTTCGTCGGCGGAACATTGAAGTATTTGCGTCGTCACCCGGTCGAACGGCTGACGATTGCCGGCGGCTTTGCCAAGCTCGCCAAGCTCGCCGCCGGACATCTCGATCTGCATTCGGCGAGAAGCCGGGTAGACACCGCCTGGCTTGCCGGAATGCTTCGCGAACTCGGCGCCGAGCCGGCGATTCTGGCGACCGCGCGCACTGCCAACGGAGCGGCCGAAATCCTCGGCGTCGCCGGCGAATTGCGGGCAAGACTGGCCTGTGCCATAGCGGGGCGAGCGCGCGAGGTGGCATTGGCGACGATGTGCGGCAACACCGCCGTCGAAGTTGCGATCGTGGACCGCCAAGGCAGCTTCCTTGCGCGGGTCGGCGCATGACGACAGAACGGCTTTTGATCCTGGGAGGGACCGGCGAGGCAGCGGAACTCGCTCGCGCCGTTGTAGCACGGTTTGGTGATGCGCTGGATGTCACAACATCGCTGGCCGGGCGGACCGAACGCCCGCGCCCTGTGGCAGGCCTGATCCGAGCCGGCGGCTTTGGCGGCGCGACCGGTCTTGCCGACTATTTGACCGAGCACGGCATTGGACGGCTGATCGATGCCACCCACCCGTTCGCCACCCGAATCTCGGCGGCTGCACGCCTGGCTTGCGAGCAGGCGAATGTCCCCCGACTGGTGTTGCGCCGCCCCCCGTGGCGCCGTCATCCGCTCGACCGCTGGATCGAGATCCATGGTGTGCCTTCTGCTGCCGCGATCGTCGGCCGAGTAGGGCGACGCGCTTGGCTGACGGTCGGTTCGAGTGAGATTGCCGCCTTCAGCGGCGCGAGCGCAGCCCACTATCTGGTACGCCTCGTGGATCCGCCGCGCCATCCCCTGCCGTTGCGGTCCTACGAGGTGATCGTGGGACGCGGGCCGTTTTCCGTCGCGGAAGAGCACAGCCATATCGAGCGGCACGCGATTGATGTGCTCGTTTGCAAGGCAAGTGGCGGCCGCGCGACCGAGGCAAAAATTATCGCAGCCCGGGAGCGTTGTCTCCCCGTCATCATGGTTCGGCGGCCGCCGCCCGAGCCCGGCGAAGCGGTGGACAGCGTGGCGGCGGCGCTCGACTGGCTCGCCAGCTCCTACCGCCTTTCCGAGGCAAGGAGGGTCTCATGAAAACTCGCCTGAGCGCCATACTCATGGTGGCCGCGCTCGGTACTCCTGTGCTCGGTCCGGCGGCGCATGCCGATGTCAACATTTTCGGGGGGTATTGGGAGAACGTGGCGCGTCATTGCACTCCTGATTAAGGCCCGCGCCAAGCTCGATGCCAAGGACAAGCTCGGCAACACGCCGCTGCACCTGGCCGCCGACAGCAATCAGGTCGAGGCGGCAAAACTCCTCCTCGATGTCGGCGCCCCGGTCGACGCGGAGAACAAGAACGGCATGACACCGCTGATGATGGCCGCCAATCGCGGTAATATCGAGGTTGTAATGGCTCTGATCGCCAAGGGCGCCAGCGTCACCAAGACTGATTTTACCGGCCGTGACGCGGCAGGATGGGCGGTGGAGAGCCACCGCCCGGCGGTGGTGCAGGCGATAAAACGGGCGCAGACCGCCAAGCGATCATAGAAGACGCGAATGTTATAGTTTTTCGAACACGGCGCAGGTGATCCGGTATTCGGCGGCCAGCCAGTATAGCCGCGCCATCGAGCGCTTCCATCTTTCAAAGGATAGGAACGGTACGGGAAAACGGCAGAAATGCCGAAGTAGAATCCATGGCCGCGCACGGACCGCATCGCGATACGACACCCCGGCCCCGAGGATTATGGCTTCGAGCTGGCGGGCGTCGACGAAGAGCTCGCCAAGCTCGGCGGGGCTCGGCCGGTACATTGTATCTATCGGGTCGCGATGATAAGGATAGCTGAACGGCACCGTGACAAAAACGAGCCCGCCTGCCGGCAAAAGATCGAGACAATGCTGCGCCAAGCCCCGGGGCTCGAGCACGTGTTCGAGCAGATTGCAGCACAGCAGCGCCTTCGGCCCCAGCGCGCCGAGCCGGCGAACATCGGCGGCAACGGTCAGATCCGCCCGGATATCGACTCCCGGCAACTCGCGCATGTCGACATGAAGCGTTTCGACGCCGCGGCTGCGCAGCGGGCAAAACACCTCGGCATCGATCCAGGGCTGCACCCCCTCACGAACTACGTCGGAGCTGCTGCCGAGGTTTAGCACCGGCGACAGCCGCTCGGACGGGAACGCGTCGAGCGCGCGGCGGAGCCAGCGGGCTTCGGCTTCGAACATCGCGATCTCGATCGCCCCCCGGAAAGCGTAACGATGCCTCAATCGGTGATTGCTGCGAAAGAGCGATCTGCGTCAACCGGCTTGCTTGAACGGCACACCCGCTCGCGCGCATTCTTCTGTGAAGTTGGTGGCCATCATCGTTCCGTGCCTCAGTCGACCGCACCGCTGCCGCCTCGCCTCGATGCGAGCGTCTTTCCAGCGGACACGCCGCTCAACGCGTTCTTCGCCTGGAACGAGGCGCGGTATTTGCGCGACCGCCGATATGTCATCGCCCGCGACATCCACAGGCTGCTTCAAAGGTTCGCGGGTGAAATCGAGGTCTGTCTCGCCCACCTGGCGTGCCGGCCGATTATTCGCTGGCGTTTCGGCCAGCGAATCGGAGTGTCCTTAGCGAACCTTCGCGTGGCTCGCGAGCTTGTTGAACAATGCCGGCATTCGCCAGCCGTGGCGGCCGCAAGCCGCCTCGTCTGTTCGCTGATGGCGAGCATCGGCGCAGTCGATCCAGCCTTGCACGCCGCGGTATTCCGGGGGTTCGAAGATCTGGCGAGCCATGTCGACCTGGAGAGACTGGCCCGCTTGCGGCCCTCCCGAAAGGTGGCTCCGCGGCCACCACGGGAGATTCTGATCATCAAGCTCGGTGCCCTCGGCGATTTTATCCAGGCACTCGGCCCGATGCCGGATCTCCGGCGCCATCACGCGGGCGACCGGATCACGTTGCTGACAACGCCACGCTATGCCGAGCTCGCCGCCCAAACGAGATTGTTCGACGACATTCTGGTCGACCGTCGCCCAAAGGCGCTCGATCTTGAAGGCTGGCTCGCGCTCCGCCGCTTGTTTCGGCGCGGCCGCTTCGACCGGATCTACGATCTACAGACCTCGGACCGGTCCGGCATTTATGCTTGGCTGCTCCGGCCGGGCCGAATGCCGGAATGGTCTGGGATCGTATGGCGGTGTTCCCACCCGCACGCCAATCCGCAGCGAGACCGGCAGCACACGATGGACCGGCAGGCCGAGCAATTGCTGATGGCGGGAATCTACCCCGTCTCGCTGGCGCCTTGGCTGCCGGCTGCGGGATCTCTACCGGTTGAGCTTGCCGGCAAGCGCTTCGTCGTACTGATTCCGGGCTCGTCGCCTCGCCATTTGGCGAAGCGATGGCCGGCAAATCGCTACGGCGAGCTGGCGATAAAACTGAAACGTGCCGGCTACCTGCCTGTCCTGGTGGGTGTCCATGGCGAAGCCGATCTCGGCCGCATGATCGGCGATACTTGCCCCGACTCGGTAGACCTGGTGGGACGCACCGATGTTGCGGCTTTGGCCGCTCTCGTACGCGCGGCCGCGCTGACTGTGGGAAACGACACCGGCGCCACTCATGTCGCCGCCGCCGGCGGAAACCCTGTCGTGGTCCTGTTCTCGCGGGCGTCCGATCCAGGCCTGTGCGCGCCGCGCGGCAAACTCGTCCATGTCCTGATGGAACCCGATCTCGGCGATATCTCGGTCGAGACGGTATTCGCCGCTTGCATGGCAGTCGCCGCTACGCCGGCCAAATGATCTAAATCAGTAGACTGTGGATCCCTACCTTCCACATTTGACCGATATACTCGCGCTCTGTGTAACCTGGGCCGTCGGCGGCTTACTCCTCTTGGCCGGAGCCGGCCTCACCGGCAATCGCGGTGCGCCCGAGTTTCAGATCGCTGCCGGGTGGGGCGCCTTCTGCCTATTGCTGACGAGCTGGGGCGTTTTCGTGCCGTTGAGCATGCGGCTCCCTGCGGTGGCTTTCGGCATCGCGGCCCTGACCATCATGTTGCTGCCAAAACGGCGGCCGAACGTGGGCGCGTGGCTCGCGCTGGGCAGAATGCTTGCCCTCTCTCTGCCGCTGTGGCTGGTCATGGCGTCGATCAGACCGTCACAACCGGACACCTTTCTCAACCTTTTGCCCAATGCTTTTTATCTGGTCGACTACGGTTTGCTGCCAACCGCCGCGCGGTCGCAAAGTTTTTCGCTGCTTCCTGCTGCACCATACAACACTCAGTTCTTGAGCTTCCTCGGCTCGTTGCTCGATGCCGATTATCCCGCCCGGGGCATGTCGCTGGTCAATGTCATGCTCCAGCTCGTGGCGGGGCTTGCGATTGCCCGCGCACTCGGTCCACTGGCGACTTCGTCGGCAAGGCAGCCGGGCTGGGGGCTCACGGCGCTCGGCTCTTTGCTGGCCACCCTATTCAACCCGGGTTTCGTGCCGCGCATTCATTTTGCTGCCTATGGCGAGCCGGCGCTCGCCGCAATGGCGGTCGTTGCCGCTTGGCTCTTCGTATTGGCACAGGGCGAGCTGGCCCGGGGGAACCCGCCGGCACAGTTCCTGCCGCTGGCCTTGGCTTTAGCAGCAATCGTCAACACTAAACAGACGGGTATCGCGCTTGTCGCCGCGCTCGCCGGGGCCGCCCTGATCAGTGCTTGGGCCGAGCGAAGGGTGCAGCTTGCGGCAGCGCTAAGGGGCACAGTGCTGGCGGTCTTGCCTGCGCTGTTCCTTTTTACGGTCTGGCGATATCACGTCGGTCATGCTGGGGTCGACGAGCTGACAACGCTGCCTTTTGGTGATTGGAACTGGACCCATCTCCCCGATACGGCGGCGAGCATTCTCGGCGTCGTGTCAGGAAAACCACTCTACTTCGGCTGCGTCGTAGCTGCGATCCTGGCCCTGCCGTTGGTGTTGTGGCGGCAAGGTTGGACAGCCACCTCCCGACTTCTGACATTCAACGCAGCACTGTTCGGCCTCTACAACGTATTTATTTTCACGACCTATATTGCCGTGTTTCCGACCGAGATGAGCAGTGCAGCGCATTCCTATTTCCGCTACAATACTCAGCTGTCGCTGGTTCTCGTTCTGTCACTGGCATTGACGGTCCGTAATCTCGGCGCAGCCACCCGGATCTGGGAGAGGCCGTTGCGCGGCGCCAGTGCAGCTGTAGTGACCCTTGCGCTTTTGACGCCGATTGGTTTTGCAAAACGGTTGCGCTTTGATCTCGACATGCCGCAGCCCTTAGTGTGGGACCTTGCAAAGAAGCTATCGCCGTATCTGAGCGATGGCGGCCGCCTGGCACTACTGCTGCCCGGTGACAACGACAGCGTCGCAACGATGATCGCCGGGGTTCTGGCTGACACCCCGCCGCGCCGTCATATGCTTGACCTACTGCGCCGCAATACCGCCGATGCGGCGACATTAGACGAAGCAGCCCGCCTCGGCTATCCTCTCGCCTTCATTTCATGTACTCCGAACGGATTGAGGGATCTGCCCGCCGGCCACGCGGTTCTTCTCCGCCATGATCCGGATGGATGGCATCTTATTGCGACTTGGCCCTACCCTCAGGATACTGCCCAGCGTCGCTGGCAACACATCCTGTCCTGGCCTCCGCTCTGCCGCATCCAGTAGTTCCTCTCGCCTCATCCTTCTGGGCCTCGCAGCCGATATCGTGGAGGACAGTGAATATTTCGAAAGTCGGCTGCCTAAAAAACGGCCGCAGACAAGGGTTGGGCGGGGTGTCCAATGGCTTGCCCCCGGTCACGGCGACATAGTCGTACTGCTGGAGCGCCGTTCGTAGCACTGCCGTTTTTGCCGTGTCACGGCCCGCTCCGATAACAGCCCACAAATCCTCAGGTGTGGCCGCGACCGCGAGCGTGTCGTACGACGGTTTCAGCGCAATCGGCTGCTGTCCTTCACGGGCGAACAGTGTCGGCACAAAGGCCTCGCGCCGTGCCGCCGCCAGCACCGCCAGATGCACTTCCGGGATCGGCACGAAATTGACTGCACTGGCCGGATGAGCGATAGCCAGCTTGGCGCCGCGCGGCAGCAGGTCGACGCCGGCCAAATCAGCTGAGTAGACGCGGCCGGCCCACAGCCAGACGTATTCTATGACGGCCATGCGCGTGAACAGCAGTACTGTCGCCGCAGCGCCTATCGCAGCGGCCGTGTGCCTATTGGGGAATTTGGCCGCGGTCGCGGCGATCAGCAGCAGAAATAGCGCGACCGGCAGCCGGTGATCGGCGCCCGAGCCGCCGTAGATCTGGGTGGGCAATAATAGGTAGGCTGCGAAAACAAAGCCAACGGCTCCGGCTAGTCGAGGCGCGAGCCGGAGCCGTCGCGTTGCGGCGAGCCACCCAATCAAACCGAGAAACAGAACGAAACAGACGATGTCGAAGGCGCGATCGTAGTTATCGAAGACACTGAACAAGAGATCGGCTTTGCGCCAGAACGCCGCGTAACTGATGGCGCCGGCCGCGACCGGGTGCCAATAGCAAAAAAACAGCACGGTCGGGACGATGAATTGCGCTGCTACGATGCCCATTCTACGGGCCACTGCCGGCCAGCGCCGGGCACGCAGTTCGCCCCAGGCCGGCGACAGCTCGATCCCTATAATAACCAGTGCGTAAAACCCGAACGCGGCGATGTGGCTGAGGTAGCAGGGAAGCGCAACAACCGATGCGGACACTGTCCTGAGCCACCAGCGCTCGCGTTCGAGCGCCAGCCACAGCGCGGCGCCGGCAAGGGCGATGCCGATCCCAAAGAGATAATTCAAAAAGCCCCACAGGTACGTTCGATTGTAGAGCAGCAGGAACGCAAGCAGGGGCCACATTGTCCACTCCCCTGTGGCCACCCGATTGAGCCATATCGCTCCGCTTGTTATGAGCCCGAAGATCGCGACCAGGAACAGCTTCGACGCAATGTCGAGCGGCATCAGCCGGGCGAGCGGCGGTACGATCAGATCTTGCGCGAGGTTGGGCAGCGGCTCCCAACGCACGGTATAGAATTGATTGCCGCCCTCCCCGAGGAGGTGCATGCGAGCCAGATGATTGGGGTAATCGAAGAGCGGCGGCAGGACCGTCGAGAACAACGGCACTGCCGCCAGAACCATCAGCAGCGCAAAGGCGCTCCAGACCCGGAGGGCTGCGCGGCGTTGCGTCAGAACCGTTCCACCCAGGGCCGCAATTCGATTTCCCAAGCCCAGGCCGAGCGGGGCTGCTGCAACAGGTGCAGATAAGATACGGCGATCGCGTCGGGTCTGCGCGAGGCCGCGCAGCGCAAATTTGCCCATCGCAAACGGCGCCGAGAGCGGATAGCCCTTGACGCTCGCCGAGGCGCCGGTGAACAGGATCGCGCCGTGCCTTTTCGGGAGCATCCGGGTCGCCGCCTCTCGCGCCACGAGAAAACCGCCATAGGCGCTGACCATGAGGGCTCGCTCGACTTCGGCCGGCACCAATTCCGCCACGGGGCCGCGGGCGCGGGCGCTGGCATTGTAGACGACCACGTCCGGTGCGCCCGTCGCGGCCTCCACCGCCGCGAACATTTGCGCCACCTGGCCCGGGTTGGTTGCGTCGCAACCGAAAGCCTTTGCGCCGGTTTCGGCGCACAGGCCGCCGAGCTTTTCCGAGTTGCGCGCCGCAAGAGCCACCCGCAGGCCCTCGCGGGAGAACAGGCGCGCCAGTGACGCGCTCAAGCCCGATCCGGCCCCGACGATCAACGCGGTCTCATAACTCAGGTTCGGCATGTTCGACTCCTTCGCTAAGTTGTTCTTTGCGCTGCCGCGGGCCGGCGAAGGCGGTGACGACGCCGTGCAAGGTGCGCAATTCCTGCTCGGTGCATTGCGCGCGCTGAAAAAGGCTGCGCAGGTTGCGGACCATGCTCGGACGGCTCTCGCGATTGCGCAGAAAGCCGTTGCGGATCAGCTCCTCCTCCAGATGATCGAAGAAGTTGAGGAGCTCCGCCTTGGTCGCCGGCCGGCTGCCGCCGCGGCGCAGAATCTCGGAGGGCGCGCTGGCGCCTGACGTGAACCACTCATAGCCGACGATCAGGACGGCCTGGGCGAGGTTCAAGGATGAGAAGCCGGGGTTGAGCGGCACGGTCAATACCGTGTCGGCGAGCGCCACATCGTCGTTGAGAAGGCCGGTCCGCTCCGGCCCGAACAACACCCCGCACGCCTCGCCCGCCGCGATCCGGGCTCGCATCTTCGGCGCCGCATGGCGGGGCGTCACCTCGCGCCGCACCATGCCGCGATCACGGGCGGTCGCCGCATACACGTGCACGAGATCGGCGATCGCCGCGGGGATATCCGGGTAGAGCCGCGCCTTCGCAAGGAGAGCATCGGCGCCGCTCGCCGCGGCGATCGCCTTGTCCGAAGGCCAGCCGTCGCGCGGACGTACGAGCCGCAGATCGGCGAGGCCGCAGTTCAGCATCGCCCGCGCGGCGGTGCCGAT
>VAZT01000762.1 GCA_005884825.1 Alphaproteobacteria bacterium | reverse complement strand
CGCGAGCCGCCTGGTCGTTGGGAAACGGCCCGGGGACCGGGTCGGAGGACCGGCCCGGGCGCTGGTACATCTGGCCCTCGTCGTTCGGCTGCTCGTTCGTCACCTGGTAAGTCGACGCAATCGCCTTTACCTCGTCTTCGGTGTAGCCGATGTCGGTCAGGTCACGGAAATAAAGATGCTTGACCGGGTGGCAGGTGGAGCAGATTTCCTTGTAGACTTGAAAACCGCGCTGCTCCGCCGCCCGGTCGTAGGTGCCGAAAATACCATCGAACGCCCATTGCTGGTGCGGCAGCGGAGGGTTTTCTTGAGAGCGCCCGGCAAGCGGCGTCAGTGCCGAGAGCAGCAGCGCCAGCGCGGCAAGGATGGGCTTCGCCATCTCAGGTCTTCGTCAGCGGCACCCCGGCGCCGCCAATTCGAGCGCCCGCACCGCCTTGCAACACGGCAGTGGCGATGCTGGCGGGGAGCGGTTTGGGTCGCTCGAGCCTGCCGATGACCGGGAACAGGATCAGGAAATGGACGAAGTAGTAGAGTGTCGCGATCTGCCCCACGGTCACCACCAAGCCTTCGGGCGGACTGGCGCCGACCCAACCGAGAGCGACTACGTCGATGACCAGGAGCCAGAAAACCCACTTATAGACCGGGCGGAACCGTGCACTACGTACCGGCGAGCTGTCGAGCCACGGCACTAAGAACAGCAGGAAAATTGACCCGAACGCCAGGACGACCCCGAGCAGCTTGTTCGGCACCGAGCGCAAGATCGCGTAATACGGCAACAGGTACCATTCCGGCACGATGTGGTTCGGCGTCTGCATCGGGTTTGCCGGAATGTAGTTATCGGAGCTTCCCAAGAAATTCGGCGCATAGAAGACAAAGAAGCTATAGATCAGCAGAAATACGGCCAGCCCGAACAGATCCTTGATCGTGAAATAGGGGTGGAACGGCAGCGTATCCTGCGGCCCCTTCATTTCGATCCCCAACGGGTTGTTGGAGCTGAAGCGGTGCAATGCGATCAGATGGAGCAGGACCACGGCCAGGATCACAAAGGGCAGCAGGTAGTGCAGCGCGTAAAACCGGTTCAAGGTCGGATTGCCGACGGTAAAGCCGCCCCACAAGAACGTGACAATGTTCTGCCCGATCAGAGGTATCGTCGAGAACAGGTTGGTAATCACCGTGGCGGCCCAGTAGCTCATCTGGCCCCAGGGCAGCACATACCCCATAAAGGCCGTCATGATCGCCAATATCAAAATGATGACACCGAGTATCCACAGCAGTTCGCGAGGCTGCTTATAGGAGCCATAGTAGAGCCCGCGGAACATGTGGATGTAGAGCAGCGCGAAAAACATCGACGCGCCGTTCATATGGGCGTAGCGCAGCAGCCAGCCGTAATCGACGTCGCGCATGATCCGTTCGACCGAGTCGAACGCCAATGAGGCATGCGGGGTGTATTGCATAGCCAGAAAGATGCCGGTGACGATCATCACCACCAGCATGATCCCGGAGAGCGAACCGAAATTCCACCAATAGCTGAGGTTACGCGGTGTCGGATATTCGTACAGCTCGTGCTGCAGCATCCCCACGAACGGCAGGCGGTAGTCGATCCAGCGGATGACGCGGCTCGTTGCGCTGAGGCGGGTCTGGGCCATGGCGCGCTCCTACCCGATCTTGATCGTCGTGTCGCCGGTGAATGCGTAGGGCGGCACGACGAGGTTCGCGGGGGCTGGTCCTTGCCGAATTCGGCCGGACGTGTCGTAGATCGAGCCGTGGCAGGGGCAGAACCAACCACCATAAGGACCGCGATCGTCGCCGGTCTTTTGGCCGAGCGGAATGCAGCCGAGATGCGTGCACACGCCGACGATCACCAGCCATTCCGGCTTGTTGACGCGTGCCGAATCCGGCTGAGGATCGCGCAAATCGGCAACGTTCACATCTTGCGCGGCCTTGATCTCCTCTGGGGTCCGATGGTCGATGAAGACCGGCTTTCCTCGCCATGCGACAGTCAGACGTTGGCCGACCTGCACGGGCGCGAGATCGACCTCCGTTGTGGACAGGGCCAAGGTGTCGCGTGCCGGGTTCAGGCTGTCGATGAACGGCCAAATCGTCGCGGCGACCCCGACGGCACCGATGGCCGTCGCGGTCAAAATCAGAAAATCACGCCGCGTCTCGCCGGCATGTGCTCCACTGACATCGTGCTGCGCCAGATCGGCCATCCAACCCTCATTATTTTGCGACCGCCGATCAGGCGCCGCCGCCATCGCAAGCTATACTGTTGAGGACAGCGAACTATGCGACAGACTGCCGCATAAATGGGCAGCATTTGGAGGATAGACCACTACATTTATATGCCTCCACATATGTCAGCGGAGATCGCGTGCGCCTCGCGTTGTTCGAACCGGACATTCCGCAAAACACCGGGGCCTTGCTGCGGCTCGCAGCGTGCTTTGGGGTGGCCGTCGATCTGATCGAGCCGTGCGGGTTCCTGCTCGATGACCGGCGGCTCAAGCGCGCCGTCCTCGATTATACGGCCGATCTCGTTGTCTGCCGTCATCTTTCGTGGCGGGCTTTCCTCGCACGCCGGGCATCGCAATCGCGGTTGATCCTGATGACGACGGCCGGCACCACGCCGCTGAATCGTTTCATTTTTACCGCAGACGACACGATCCTCCTCGGCCGGGAGAGCGCCGGCGTGCCCGAGGACGTGCATCGCGCCGCAGCGGCCCGCGTTGTCATTCCGTTGCGCTCCGGCGCGCGCTCGCTCAACGTCGCGCTTGCGGGTGCGATCGCGCTCGCCGAGGGAT
>VAZT01000761.1 GCA_005884825.1 Alphaproteobacteria bacterium | reverse complement strand
GCGAATTCGAACGCCACGCACTCACTCAGGCGTACACGGTGCCGATCCTCTGGTACAATCGTATCGTGCCCACGACAGCCAATTTCAAAGGCTGGAACATGACCCCCAGTCAATACATCGGCCAGGATCTGGCCGACGTCTGTATGGATCGCTGAGGACTTCGGATGAGAGGAGGGTGACAATGAGCCAAACGCCAGCCCGCGCCATTGCGACCGGCGGCGCTTTGGGCGCCGAGGTGATCGGCGTCGATCTTCGCGATGTCGACGACCATAGCTTCAGGACGATCCATAAGGCTTGGCTGGATCACCTGGTGCTGCTGTTTCGTGGTCAAATTCTGAGCGACGATCAGCTGATCGCCTTCAGCCGGCGTCTCGGCGAGCTGGATCTGGCGCCGATACAGGAGACCGGGCGACGGTTCGTCGAGGGTTACCCCGAGATCTACATCGTCTCGAACGCGATCGAGAACGGCGCTCCGATCGGTAGCCTAGGCGCCGGCGAACTCGTATGGCACACCGACATGTCCTATCAAGAGGATCCGCCCAAGGCGAGCATGCTGTATGCGCTCGAGGTGCCGCCCGAGGGCGGCAAAACGGGTTTCCTCAATATGTACGATGCCTACCAAGCGCTGCCCTTGCAATTGAAAGAACGCATCACCGGGCTGTGGGTGAAACATGACGGGACCTATAACAGCGGCGGCTACGTCCGGGCCGGCGTGACGCCGAGCAACGATCCTCGCGAGGCTCCGGGCACGATCCACCCCCTCGTCTGCACCCATCCCGAAACGGGTCGCAGGTGCCTCTATCTCGGCCGCCGGCGCAACGCCTATATCGACGGACTCCCGCTCGCCGAGTCCGAAGCACTGCTCGACGAGATCTGGGCCTGCGCGACGCGCGACGAGCTGACCTGGTACAATGACTGGCGGGTCGGCGACCTCGTTCTGTGGGACAACCGCTGCACGATGCACCGCCGCGATCCGTTCGACCCCGCTGCCCGGCGTATCATGCACCGTACCCAGATCAAAGGCGAAACCCGGCCGGTGGCTTGAGATGAGCACGTGGGACGAAAATGCAGTTCGGATAGGCGCCGCGGCGCCGTCCCGCTCAGCCTGGAAGAGCGTTCGCAGTAGGTCTTGTGCTGCTGTGCCTAATGTACGTGCTATTCAAGAGTGCCCGCCCGATGATGGCCCGGCAATCGGCGCACCGGTCAGCGCGGCGTGGCCAGCCGGGTGGGAGGTGCATCGCGGTAGACCTGCAGCCGGGTGACGCGCAAACCAGCGACGCCATGGGCCTCGATCGCGCGCTCCCAGGCGGCGAATTCCTCGGCCGACAGCATGTAATGGCGGCAGGCGTCCTCAATGTGCATCTCGCCGTTGCGCACGGCGTCGACAATCGCCGCTTTTCGCCGGGCGACCCAGCGTTTTGTGTCGGGGGCCGGCAGTTCGGGGGAAATGGCGCTGCTGTGCGGCAAGAGTTCGCCTCGGAGATAAGCATGTGACGTCTGTCGGTTATTCAATCGTCGGCGACGGGAATGGTTTCAGAAAAATCTCACTTCTCGTGACCCAAAACGTCATGCGGTGGCCGCCCGCTCAGCTTGCCGCAGCCACCGCTCGCGATCATCTTTGACGGGACCGAGAGGGAGGAGGAAATGACTGTCGAGCTCAATCACACCATCATTCCGGGGGGTGATGCTCGACTACGCCGATGCCACCGACTTCCGCCGACAGCACTACGCCTTTCTCGTCAGCGAGAGCGAATTCGATGCGGCGCTGTCCCGCATCAAAACCGCCGGGATCGCATTTTATGCCGATTTCAATCGTGCCGGGCGGGGTCAGATCAACCACCTCTACGGCGGCCGCGGCCTCTATTTCGATGATCCCGATGGCCACCTGCTGGAGATCATCACGCGACCCTATGGGCCGACCCCCGAGAGGTGGACCGAGACACCGTCCTAGTGCCGGACTATCGTCCGATATCGACCGGCTAACTTCGTCGACGCAGGGTTTGGTCCGTGGGCATCCACGCTTCGAGCGCCGAAGACACCGATCGATCAAGCGTGCCAGGTGGGGCCGGGGCTGCCGAGGGTGGCGGCGCCGATCACGGTGGTGCCGTTCATCTCTCCCAGACCGCGACATCGCCGGCCGAATTCTGCCACAATATATCGGAACGGCCGTCGCGATTGTAGTCGCCGGTGCCGCAAATGCGCCAGTCCGGCCCAGGGTTGCCGATGATGCCGTCGCCGATAATGTTGGCGCCGTTCATCTCCCAGATCGCCACGTTCCCGCTGTCGTCCTGCCACAGAATGTCGGCATAGCCGTCGCCGTTGAAATCGCCTGACCCCTTGGCGTGCCACGCGGGACCGGGATTGCCGAGACCGGCGGCGCCGATCACAGCCGATCCGCTCATCTCCCAGATCGCCACGTTCCCGCTGTCGTCCTGCCACAGAATGTCGGCATAGCCGTCGCCGTTGAAATCGCCTGACCCCTTGGCGTGCCACGCGGGACCGGGATTGCCGAGACCGGCGGCGCCGATCACAGCCGATCCGCTGATCTCCCAGATCGCCGCCTCGCCGCTTGAGTTCTGCCACAGAATGTCGGAGCGGCCGTCATGGTTGAAATCGCCGACCCCGGCAATATGCCAGCTCGGCCCCGGATTGCCGAGACTGGCGCTGCTGATGACGGTCGTCCCGTTGGTGTCCCAGATCACCGCTTCGCCGCTGTCGTTCTGCCACGGAAGGTCGGGGCTGCCGTCGCCGTTGAAGTCGCCGACGCCCTTGACGTGCCATGTCGGGCCGGGATTGCCCAGATCGTTGCTGCCGGCGATCGCGCCACCACTGGTCCCCCAGATATAGGCGTCGCCATTGTCGTTCTGCAGCAGAATGGCGGCGCCGTCAGTCTGCCAAGCGAGATCGGCGTGTGAGGCTCGATAAAAGCTGCCGTCGCCTTGCGGATGCCACACCGGTCCGGGATTGCCGAGACTGGCACTGCCGATGACACTGGTACCGTTCATCTCCCAGACCGCGACTTCGCCATTGCTGTTTTGCCACAGGATGTCGGATAGCCCGTCACCACTGTAGTCGCCAATGGCTGAAACGTGCCAGTCGGCAC
>VAZT01000207.1 GCA_005884825.1 Alphaproteobacteria bacterium | reverse complement strand
ATATGCCGCGATCGCGCGTCGCGGCTCTCCACTCGGTCGATCCGGACCGGCCCGATCCGGCCAATCTCTTTCGCGTGCACTGGTATAACGACCGCTCGCGAACCGGTTTCGCGGCGATCCCGCCGCATCTTGTGCTGCCACCCGAACTGACCGGGGTACGCTCACCGATCCTCGTGGCGCTCGGCTGTTTCTTCCCGATGATCGCGGCGCACAAGGTGTTGGCGGCCTATGGCTGCCTGATCCCGTATCTGGTGACCGGCCGGTTCGATGCCGCGCGTCACAAGGCGGTCTGGCCATCGACGGGCAATTATTGCCGCGGCGGCATCGCGATTTCCCGCATCCTCGGTTGCCGCGGCATTGCGGTATTGCCGGCCGGCATGAGCGAGGAGCGTTTCGAGTGGCTGCGTGCCTGGGTGACCCAGCCCGAGGATATCATCCGCACCCCCGGCTCGGAGAGCAACGTCAAGGAGATCTATGACAAATGCGCCGAGCTCGCACGGGATCCCGACAATCTCGTCCTCAATCAGTTCGCCGAGTTCGGCAACTATGTTGCGCACTACACCTGCACCGGACCTGCTCTTGCGCGCATTTTCGATGCCTTCGAGGCGCAGCATTCAAGCTGTCGCATGGCCGCGTTCGTCGCCGCATCGGGATCGGCCGGGACGTTGGCGGCAGGCGACTACCTAAAGGAAAAGCTGGGCACAAGGATTGTCGCCGTCGAGGCCAGCGAGTGCCCGACCCTGCTGTGCAACGGCTTTGGCGAACACAACATCCAGGGCATCGGCGACAAGCACGTGCCCTATATCCACAACGTCATGAATACCGACCTCGTCATCGGCGTCTCGGACCGCACGGTCGCGGCGCTCGACCTGCTGTTCAATAACCAGACCGGGCTGGCCTATCTGTCGGACCGCCATCGGATTGCTTCGGAAACGGTCGACGAGCTTAAGTATTTGGGCCTATCCGGGATTGCTAATGTGGTCGCCGCAATCAAGACCGCAAAACGCCTCGAACTCGGCGACGAGGACGTCCTGATGACGGTTGCGACCGACAGCGCCGCGCTTTACGGCAGTGAACGCCGGAAGTTTCTGGAGGCGAAATACCCCAGCGGGTTTGACAGCGTAAATGCGGGCGAGATCTTCGGACAGCATCTGCTCGGCGCCGCCGATAACGACGTTCTCGAATTGACCCATGACGAGCGCTCGCGGATATTCAATCTCGGCTATTTCACTTGGGTCGAGCAGCAGGGCGTGCCGCTCGCCGAGTTCGAAAGGCGCCGCAGCCAAAACTTCTGGCGGAGGCTGCGGCAGATCGCACCGGCGTGGGACGATCTCATCGCCGAGTTCAACGCGAGTGCGGGGTTCGGAGAAGGTTGTTGACCCTGAGCTACGCAGAGATTCGATCCCGTACCGAAGAGCGCGACCGCAGCCTGCGGGAGAAGGTCATGTCGCTCGACGAGGCGGCGGCGCTGGTGCCCGACGGCGCCTCGGTCGGGATCGGCGGCAGCACGTTGTCGCGCACGCCGATGGCGATGATCTGGGCGTTGATCCGCGCCGGCCGCAAGGACCTTTTCTGCGCCCGCAGCATCACCTCCTGCGAAGGAGAGCTGCTCTTCGCCTCGGGGACGAGCCGGCACATCCTGACCAGCTGGTTCAGCCAGGGCATCGTCTGGGGCGTCTCGCGCATCATGCGCGCCTATACGGAAAGCGGGCGCGGGCGGTTCGAGGAATGGAGCCACATGGCTGTGGGCCTGCGTTTTCGCGCCGGCGCGATGGGTGTGCCGTTCCTGCCGATGCGCTCGATGATGGGCTCGGATGTCATCGCGCAATTGCCCGAAGCGAGGCTGATCGACTGCCCCTTCACCGGCGAGAAGCTGGTGCTGGTACCGGCGCTGAACCCGGAAGTCGCGCTGATCCACGTGCAGCGTTGCGACGCCTACGGCAATGCGCAGATCGACGGGCTGCCGTTCATGGACATCGATCTCGCGATGGCCGCGAACCGGGTGATCCTGACGACCGAGCGCATCGTCTCGAACGACCAGATTCGCCGGGCGCCCGACCAGACGAAGATCCCGTTCATGGCGGTCGACGCCGTCGTCGAGACGCCGTTCGGCTCGGCGCCGCACGAGTGCTATGGCCTTTACGAGCCCCTGTTCAGACATCTCGACGGCTACGCCGCGCAAATCAGGCGGGATCCCGAGGAGGGAGTGCGAGCGTACCTCGACCGCTATTTCTACGGCCCGAAATCTTGGACCGAGTACCTCGACGGGCTCGGGCTCGAGGAATTGCTCGACGCCCGCCGCCGCGGAACCAGCATCCATGACGATTAGCACAGCGGATTACACCGCGAGCGAGCTGCTCGCGGTCATGAGTGCTCGGCTGTTGCGCGACGGCCAGGTCGTCTTTGCCGGAGTCGGGATACCGCTCCTGGCCGCAACGCTGGCGCAGGGGCTGCACGCCCCGGGGCTCACGATACTGTTCGAAGGGGGAGTCATCGGGGCGTTCATCGAGCCGGGGAAATTGCCCCCGTCGACCAATGAGCAGCGGTGCACGCGGCGCGCCAATATGGTGCTGAGCAGCACCGATGTGCTGCTTCTGTTGCAGCGCGGCTATGTCGATGTCGGCTTTATGGGCGGGGCGCAGATCGACCAGTGCGGCAACCTCAACAGCTCCTTGATCGGAGACCGAGAGCGCCCGACGACGCGTCTGCCGGGAACCGGCGGCGGCAACGACATCGCCAGCCTGACGCAGATGATCGTCGCGATGAAGCACGAGAAACGCCGGTTCGTGAGCCGGGTCGATTTTGTCACGAGCCCCGGCTTTCTGTGCGGCGAGGAGAGCCGGCGTGAAGCCGGGCTGACTGCCGGCGGCATGTATCGCGTCGTGACCGATCTTGGAATCTTCGGCTTCGACGAGCACTCGAAACGGATGCAGCTGCTGGTATTGCATCCGGGCACAACCGCGGATCAGGTTCAGGCGAACACCGGTTTCGAGCTGCTGGTCGCCGCAGATCTCGAAATCACCGACTCGCCGACCGAACGCGAGCTGACGGTATTGCGCCGCCTCGATCCCGATCAGCTTTATACAGCCTGAGGAGAGTCGCGGTGACGAGCTTCTCGAACACCTTCGGCCTCGCGATGCGGAATTTTACTACTTATCCGGAGATACCGGACCCGCAGGCGCTGATGGCGTATGCGGTCAAGGCCGAAGAGCTGGGGTTCGACTCGGTCTGGGTATGGGACCATATTTTCCTCGGCGTCGATCCGCCCTTTCCGGTCATCGACTCGCTTACTCTCCTGAGTGCGGTGGCGGCGCGGACAACGAGGATCGAGCTCGGCACCGGGGTGCTGGTGTTGCCGCTGCGCAACCCGGTGGTGCTGGCGAAGGAGCTGTCGAGCCTGGATCTGATTGCCGGGGGACGCCTGCTGCTCGGTATGGCCTCGGGCTGGTACAAGCGCGAGTTCGATGCGGTCGGCGTGCCGTTCAACGAGCGCGGCCGGATCATGGACCGCAACCTCGAGATTTTGCGCCGCCTGTGGACCGAGGAGCAGGTTGATGGCGAGTACCCGCCCCACCGGCTGCGCGGCTCCAATATGTCCCCCAAGCCGTCCCGCCCGCCGGTGCTGCTGATCGGCGGGTATGTCGACCGCGTCCTCAAACGCGCGGCGGTCAACGGCGGCTGGCTGACTTATTTCTACACGCCCGAAGGTTTCGCCAAATCCTGGGCCAAGGTGCGCGGTTTTGCCGAGGAAGCCGGGAGGGATCCGACGGCCCTGCTCAATGCCAACCAGCTCCCGATCTATGTCGGACCGTCGCGCGCGGCGATCGAGGCGCCGATGATCGAATGGCTCGGCCAGGAATGGGATTATGCGGCCTGGAGCGACTCGACGAAGGACGCGGCAATCTTCGGCACCGTCGATGAATGCGTGGCGCAACTGCAGGCGCAGCTCGCGGTCGGTGTCCAGAAGCTGATCTTCATTCCGTACCGTTACCAAATGGACCAGGTCGAGATCATCGCCCGGGAGATAATTCCGCGACTGCGAGGCAAACGATGAAGCGCAATGACCGCGATATCCTCATCATCGTCGATGTTCAGAACGATTTCTGTCCCGGCGGCGCGCTCGCAGTGCCGCTTGGCGACCTGATCGTTCCCGCAGTCAACCGGCTGGCCGCCGGATTCGCTCATGTCGTTCTGACGCAGGACTGGCATCCTCGCGGCCATGCATCCTTCGCCAGTTCGCATCCCGGCAAACGGCCTTTCGACACGATTGATGTCGCATACGGCGAGCAGATCCTGTGGCCCGACCACTGCGTGCAAGGCACGCGAGGAGCAGGCTTCCATCCCGACCTCGATGTCCCGCATGCCGAGCTCGTTCTGAGAAAGGGCTTCAGAACGGCGATCGATTCCTACTCGGCGTTTTTCGAGAACGACCGCCGCACGCCGACCGGTCTGGTGGCTTACCTGAAAGAACGCAGATTTGAACGCATTACATTATGCGGGCTCGCCACCGATTTTTGCGTGTTCTATTCAGCGATCGACGGCCGTCAGAGCGGGTTCGAGGTCACGGTCGTGACCGATGCGTGCCGCGGTATCGACATCGACGGCTCGCTCGACCGGGCAATGCGCTCGATGAACGAGGCCGGGGTTACCATTCTCGCCCACTGAGCCCGGCGTGCGGTCGGCGTGGCGCTGCGTCAGTGGGCAGAGCATGACGACGGGGCTGTCCGCCCTTATGCCGCTTGGACGCTCGCCGGCGTTGCTGCAATCACCGGGTTGCGGCTGGTTTGGCTGGCGCTGCAGCCTGCCGACCTTTTCCCGGACGAAGCCCAGTATTGGGTCTGGTCGCAACAGCTCGCTCTCGGTTACTACTCGAAGCCGCCGCTGGTCGCCTGGCTGATCGCTGCAACGACCCGGCTTTTCGGCTACAGCGAGTTTGCAGTTCGGCTGTCGGCTCCGCTCCTCCACGCCGGCGCGACGTTCTTTGTGTATGGCATCGGCGCGCGGCTCTATGACAAGCGCGTCGGGTTCTGGTCGGCGCTCACCTACGCGAGCCTGCCGGGCGTCTCGGTCTCCGCGTTCATCATATCGACCGACGCTCCGCTCATGTTCTTCTGGGCTACAGCGCTCTACGCGTTTGTCCGAGCACGCGAAGAGGGGGGGTGGGGTTGGTGGATCGCCGTAGGTCTGGCGGCGGGGCTGGGGCTCCTTGCGAAATACGCGATGTCCTACTGGCTGCTGTCGGCGCTCGGCTTTGTCCTCGTGTTTCCTGCGGAGCGCCGCCATCTGCGGCCGCTGCTGGCCGCCGCCGGCATCGCACTTCTGATCTATTCACCGAATTTCTGGTGGAATTGGAGCAACGGCTTTGTCAGCTACCTCCACACGCGAGACAATGCCGCTCTGAGCGGGCCGTTGTTCCACCCGGACGCCTTTATCGAATTTTTTGCCTCGCAATTCGGCGTGTTCGGGCCATTGTTGTTTGCCGGCCTGATATTGCTGATCGCGACATGGCGCGGCCTGGCCGAACCGCGCGCCCGCCTGCTCGCCGCCTTTACCCTGCCGACCTTGGGGATGATGCTCGGCGTCAGCCTGTTGTCGCGCGCCCATGCCAACTGGGCGGCGCCGACTTATGTCGCGGCGACAGTGCTGGTTGTCGCCTGGGCATTGCAGCGCGGTTGGGGCAGGCTCCTCGCTCTGTCGATTGCGCTGCATCTCGCGGCAGTCGGGCTGCTATTCACCGGCCGCGAGGCGCTGGCCGCCTTCGGCTTCGAGGTGCCCGCTCAGTACGATCCGCTGCGCCGGGTGCGCGGCTGGCGCGAGCTCGGCGCCGAGATCGGTGAGGAACTTTCCGCTCATCCGGGATTGACCCTGCTCGCCGATGACCGCGAGGTGCTCGCGGCACTCATCTATTACATCCGGCCGCACCCGCTCGATGCGGTCAAATGGAAGGTGACCAGCCGCATTCAGGACCAGTGGGACCTGACCAACGGGCTCGGGAAACGGCTCGGCGAAAGCTTTCTGCTCGTCTCCGACCACGAATTGGTCAACGAGATGGAACCGAGCTTCGGGGCGATCGAACGCGTCCGTCCGATTGTCATCCCGCTGGGACCGGGGGCGGCCCGCACCTACACATTGTACATCGCCCGTGGCTTCAAGGGGTATCCGCCCGGCCGGACTTAAGAGGCGCCGGACCTAAGAAGCGCAGCATTCCTCCGCCGCTTTATGCAGCCG
>VAZT01000206.1 GCA_005884825.1 Alphaproteobacteria bacterium | reverse complement strand
ACGCCGCCTCGATCCCAGCCTCCCCGCGATGAAGGCGGTGGGTCTTCCCGAGCTCCTGTCTTACCTGCGGGGCGATCTCCCACTCGATACGGCCGTAGCTGCAGCGCAGCGCGCCACCCGGCGATATGCCAAACGTCAAATGACCTGGTTCCGTCATCAAATGACCCCGGACGTTGTATTCGAGGCGCAATTTTCGGAAAGTTTGTTGCACTGCTCACGTCATTTTATTGACCGGTTTTTGTTGACCAAGCCAGTATAGCTGACTACGTTTCGCCCCCGCCTTGGGGCACCAACTCCTCGGCGGCGCTCGTTTTGGTCGCGCCCGATGTTGCTGCCGATGGAGGTTGTGATGCCTGCCGAGCCGTTGAGCGGAGCGGAGATCGTCATCAAGGCTCTGGTGGACCAGAGCGTCGATGTCGTATTCGGCTATCCGGGCGGTGCCGTCCTGCCTATCTACGATGCGCTTTTCAAGCAGAATTTTCTGCGCCACATCCTCGTGCGGCATGAGCAGGGGGCCGTGCACGCGGCCGAGGGCTATGCCCGCTCGACCGGCCGTGTCGGGGTCGTCCTTGTAACGAGCGGTCCCGGCGCGACCAATGCAGTCACCGGGCTCACCGACGCGCTGATGGACTCTGTGCCGATCGTTTGCCTGACGGGCCAGGTCCCGACGCACCTGATCGGCAACGACGCATTTCAGGAAGCCGACACGACCGGCATCACGCGGCCTTGCACAAAGCACAATTATCTCGTCAAGGACGTCCGCGAGCTGGCCCGCATACTGCACGAGGCCTTCTACGTCGCGAAGAGCGGCCGCCCCGGGCCGGTCGTCGTCGATCTGCCGAAGGATGTCCTCTTCGCGCCCGGTCCCTACTGCGCGCCCGAAGAGGTGCGTCACAAGAGCTACCGTCCGCAGCTGCGGCCCGATCCGGCCCGGATCACCCAGGCCGTCGAGATGATCGCTCCTGACCTTGATGGGGCTCGGCGCGTTTCCGGCGGCCGATCCGCATTTCCTCGGCATGGTCGGCATGCACGGCACCTACGAGGCGAACTTGGCCATGCATGACTGCGATCTGATGGTCGCCGTCGGGGCGCGCTTCGACGATCGGGTCACCGGCCGTCTGGATGCCTTCTCACCGGGTTCCAAAAAGATCCACATCGACATCGACCCGTCTTCCATCAACAAGAATGTGCGGGTGGATTTGCCGATCATCGGGGATGTCGGCGAGGCGCTGTCGGCCATCCTGTCCGCTGGGCCCGCCGCGTTGCGCTCCAGTGACGGCGCGGCCAGAGACAAATGGTGGCGCGCAATCGAGGGTTGGCGGGCGCGCGATTGCCTGCGCTACGACCGCAGCCGGCGCGATCTGATCAAGCCGCAATATGCGATCGAGCGGCTTTATGCCCTGACCCGCGACCGGGATGTCTACATCACCACGGAGGTCGGCCAGCACCAGATGTGGGCGGCCCAGTTCTTCAAGTTCGAGGAGCCGAACCGCTGGATGACCTCGGGCGGGCTCGGCACGATGGGATATGGCCTGCCGGCAGCGATGGGCGTGCAGATCGCCCATCCTGACGCCCTCGTTATCGACATCGCCGGCGAAGCTTCGGTGCTGATGAACATTCAAGAAATGTCGACCATCGCCCAGTACCGGCTGCCGGTCAAAGTCTTCATCGTCAACAACCAGTATATGGGCATGGTGCGCCAGTGGCAGGAATTGCTGCATGGCGGCCGCTATTCGGAGAGCTACACGGCTGCGCTGCCCGATTTCGTCAAGCTGGCCGACGCGTTCGGTGCGGTCGGGCGACGGGTCGAGGATCCGGCGGAACTCGACGATGCAATCCGTGAGATGCTGGACACCGACTGCGCATTCATCCTCGACGTCGCGGTCGACCCGGTGGAGAATTGCTTCCCGATGATCCCGTCGGGCGCGGCCCATAACGAAATGCTGCTCGGGCCCGAGGACGAGGCCAAAAAACCGGTCTCCGAGGAAGGCATGGTGCTCGTCTGAGGCGCGCGTGACGGAAATCGAGCGGCACACGATCGCCGTGCTCGTCGACAACGAGCCGGGCGTCCTCGCCCGCGTCATCGGGCTGTTTTCCGGGCGCGGCTACAACATCGAGAGCCTGACGGTCGCTGAGGTGGACCGCGCGGCCGGCCTGTCGCGGATCACGATCGTGACCACCGGAACCCGGATGATCATCGAGCAGATCAAGGCACAGCTGTCGCGGCTGGTGCCGGTGCACAAAATCCACGATCTGACCGACGAGGGACCCTTTGTCGAGCGCGAGATGGCGCTGATCAAAGTCGCCGGCAAAGGTGAGGCGCGCATCGAGAGCCTGCGCCTTGCCGATATCTTCCGCGCCCGCGTTGTCGACTCGACGACGGAGAGCTTCGTTTTCGAGATGACAGGCTCGAGCGAAAAGCTCAACGCCTTCATCACACTGATGGAACCCCTCGGCCTCGTCGAGATATCGCGCACCGGCGCGGCGGCAATCTCCCGGGGGCCCGCGAGCTTTTAGCCTCACTTCACCGGCGAAGGCCGGTACCTATTTCGGGATATGGGTCCCGGCCTCCGCCGGGATGGCACAGGTGGGAGGACAGCGAAATGCGCGTGTATTACGACCGCGATGCCGACGTGAACCTGGTCAAGTCGAAGAAGGTCGCAATCATCGGCTACGGCAGCCAGGGCCATGCGCATGCCAACAATCTGCGCGACAGCGGGGTCAAGGAAGTCGTCGTGGCGCTGCGGCCCGGCTCGGCTTCGGTCAAGAAGGCCGAGGAGGCGGGATTGCGCGTGATGAATTCGGCAGAGGCCGCCAAATGGGCGGACATCGTCATGGTGCTGACGCCCGACGAATTGCAGGCCGCCCTCTATGCCGGCGAGCTGCGCCCCAACATGCGTGAAGGCACGGCGCTCGCTTTCGCGCACGGCCTCAGCATCCATTTCCGTCTGATCGAGCCGCGTCCCGACATGGACGTGTTCATGATCGCGCCGAAGGGACCGGGCCACACGGTGCGTTCGGAATATCTGCGCGGCGGCGGCGTCCCCTGCCTCGTCGCCGTGGAGCAGAACCCGTCCAGCAACGCGCTCGAAATCGCGCTCTCCTACGCCTCGGCAATCGGCGGGGGACGCGCCGGTGTGATCGAGACGACGTTCCGGGAGGAATGTGAGACCGATCTCTTCGGCGAACAGTCGGTGCTGTGCGGCGGCCTGACTTCGCTCATTCTCGCGGCTTTCGAAACCTTGGTCGAAGCCGGCTATGCGCCGGAGATGGCTTATTTCGAGTGCTGCCACGAGATGAAGCTGATCGTCGACCTGATGTACGAGGGCGGCATCGCGAACATGCGCTACTCGATCTCGAATACCGCCGAGTATGGCGACTACACGCGCGGCCCCAGGCTGATCGACAGCCATGTCCGGGCCGAGATGAAAAAAATCCTGGCCGACATCCAGTCCGGCAATTTCGCGCGTGAATGGGTGCTCGAAAACACCGCTGGCCAGCCCAGTTTTAAAGCGCTGCGCCGCCGCGCCGCCGAGCACGAGATCGAAAAGATCGGCGAGAAGCTGCGCGCAATGATGCCGTGGATCGCCGAGAACCGGCTGGTAGACAGATCGCGGAACTAGCCTGCTCCGTGTCCTCCACGTCACCGCCGAGCTCTACCCTTGGGTCAAATCGGGCGGGCTCGGCGATGTTGCCGCCGCGCTGCCGCCGGCGCTGACCGCCCTCGGCATCGACACGCGTCTGCTGCTGCCCGGCTTCGCGGGGTTTCTCGATGCGTTTCCCGGCATCACCGATGCCGCCCGGCTGGATACGCCCTTCGCGGCGGAGCGGGTTCGGGTGGGTCTCGCCCGGGTGCCGGGCTCGGGACTCCCGGCATACCTGGTCGACCAACCGGCGTTCTACGATAGGCCGGGCAATCCCTATGCCGGTCCGGACGGGCACGATTGGCCCGACAATCATCGACGGTTCGGGCTCTTCGGCTGGATCGCCGCAGAACTTGCGCGCGGCGCCGATCCCGGCTGGAGCCCCGATATCCTGCACGTCCACGACTGGCATGCCGGGCTCACCCCGGCATATCTGGCGGCGCGCTCGCCCCTCGCCGGTCATGTCCCGACGGTCTTCACCGTTCATAACCTCGCTTATCAGGGCCTCTTTCCTCCCGCTGTGTTTCCCGAGTTGGGGTTGCCACCGGGGTTCTTTTCGATCGACGGGGTCGAATTCAATGGGCTGGTCTCGTTCATCAAGGCCGGGTTGTTCTACGCAGACCGCCTGACCACGGTGAGCCCCACATATGCTCGCGAGATCCAGACCGCAGATTTCGGCTGCGGTCTCGAGGGGCTGTTGCGAACTCGCGCTGACGCGTTGACCGGGATTCTGAATGGGGTCGACCCACACGTCTGGGATCCTCGGCACGATCCGGTTTTGCCTCGGTCCTATGGTCCCGAGGATGTCGCGTCGGGGAAGCCCCTCGCGAAAGCGGCGCTGCAGCGGCGCCTCGGGCTCGACGATCGCCCGGACGCACCATTGTTCGGCGTGGTCAGCCGGTTGACGTCGCAGAAGGGCCTCGACCTCCTCCTCGCGTGCCTGCCGGAAATCGTCGCCGACGGCAGCCGGCTCGCCATCCTGGGTTCCGGTGACAGCGATTTGGAGCACGGCTTTTCGGTGGCAGCGGCGGCCCACAACGGAGAGGTCGCCGTCGAGATCGGCTACGACGAGGCGCTGTCCCATCTGATCATCGCGGGCGCCGACATAGTTCTCGTGCCGTCACGGTTCGAGCCTTGCGGCCTGACCCAGCTCTACGCCTTACGCTACGGCACGTTGCCGCTGGTCCGCCGCGTCGGCGGCCTCGCCGATACCGTGGTCGCTGCAACGGCGGTCAGCCTGGCGGACGGCAGCGCCGACGGCTTCGCGTTTGACGACGATAGCCCACCGGCGCTGATAGCGGCGGCCCGCCGCGCCAGCTCCCTATTTCGCGAACGCGCGATTTGGCTACGCATGATTCGGCGGGCAATGAGCCGCGACTTCAGCTGGACGGCTGCGGCGCACCGGTATCTTGCGGTCTATCGCGAGCTGCAGCCGGGCTTGGTCCCAGCCTAAAGGCTAGTCCTTGGCGCGCTCAAGGTAGCTTCCGTCGGCCGTGCTGACGACGATGCGCGTGCCCGGACCGATATGCGGCGGGATCATCACGCGGCGCCCGTTTTCGAGCTTGCCCGGTTTGTAGGAGGACGAAGCCGTCTGACCCCGTACGACCGGATCGGCTTCGACGACTTCCATCACCACATTCGGCGGCAACTCGACCGATAATGCGGCGCCTTCGTGCAGCATCACCTTGCAGACCATTCCTTCGCTCAGAAAATCGGCGGGGTCGCCGATCGTCTCGCGCGGGATCGATATCTGCTCGAAGGTATCGTTGTCCATGAACGTCGCCAGACCGCCGTCCATGAACAGAAATTGCATTTCCTTCTCGTCGAGGCGCACCCGTTCGACGGTTTCCTGGGTTCGGAACCGCTCGTTCAGCTTAGACCCGCCGCGCAGATCGCGCAGCTCGACTTGCGCGAAGGCGCCGCCCTTGCCGGGCTGAACCAGTTCGCGCTTCAGCACGAGCCAGAGCTTGTTCTGGTGCTCGAGCACATTGCCCGGCTTGATGTCGATGGCATTGATTTTCATTGGCGGGATCTCGGGGCAGCGCTGGATGTATCGTAGACCCTAAGATAGGTCGGCGCAGCGGCAAGAACGAGGGCAGGACGATGCAGGAATGGTGGCGGCCCGATCGCTTCGCATTGCGCCGCGCGATGCTCGATAAGCGGGGACAAATCCTCGCGGCCGTTCGCAGCTTCTTCACCGATCGCGGTTTCGTCGAGGTCGACACGCCGGCTTTGCAGGTGAGCCCGGGTCTCGAACCGCATCTGCGGGCATTCGCCACCAAACTTCATGACCCGCAACAGGGGCAGGCCGCGCTGCGCTATCTTCACACCTCGCCCGAATTTGCGATGAAGAAGCTGCTCGCCGCCGGAATGTCGCGGATCTGGCAACTTGCCCATGTGTTCCGCGACGGCGAGCGGAGCGCAACCCACCACCCGGAATTCTCGATGCTCGAGTGGTACCGCGTGGGCGCCTCGTATCGCGACCTGATGGAAGAATGCGCAGCGCTGGTCCGCGCGTGCCAGCATGCAGCCGGGGCTCAGGTGCTGAGCTGGCGCGGCCACGCCGCCGACGCGACCGGCGATTGGCGCCGGATCAGCGTCGCCGACGCGTTTCAAGAGCACTGCGGGCTAGACCTGCTGGCGACGGCTCCCGATCCGTTGCACCCTGATACGGATCGCCTCGCCGCCGCGGCGAGCGGCATCGGGATCTCGCCTCACCCCGGGGACGATTGGGAGACATTGTTTTTTCGCATCTTCCTCGACCGCATCGAGCCCCGGCTCGGGCACCAGGTGCCGACAATCCTTTACGATTATCCGCTTTCGATGGCAGCACTGGCGCGCCGCCGTCCGGACGACCTTCGTCTCGCCGAGCGATTCGAGGTCTATATCTGCGGGCTCGAGCTCGCCAACGCCTTCGGCGAGCTCACGGATGCCGCCGAGCAGCGCACCCGCTTCCTCGCCGACCAGGCGCGCAAACAACAGCTCTACGGCCAGACCTACCCGATCGATGAGGATTTCCTCGACGCTCTCCAATACGGCCTGCCGGCTTGCGCCGGCATCGCGCTCGGCTTCGACCGGCTCGTCATGCTGGCCACTGGGGTTCAGGAGATCGAAGAGGTGCTGTGGGCGCCGGTCCGTTAATCTCTACGGGTGAATCACGGTCTCTGTGCGGCTGACGACGAAGGCCTCACGGCGCTCCAGAAAATCGATGGTGACCTCGGCAAACGCCTCGGGCCGTTCGGTGCTGATCGCGTGGCCCGCGTCATAGACAAACACCAGGTGGCAATTCGGCAACAGCTCCCTGTAAAAGCGGCCCATCTCAGGCGGGATCACGTGGTCGAGAGTGCCGAACAGCACCAAGGTCGGTGTCGGCAACCGGTGCATCTGGGTTTCAAGGTCGGCGTCGCGATCGGGCCCGCGCAGACGCGCGACCAGAGCCCGCGTCTTCGCCTGGATCGACAGGTCCGGGACGGGCAGAGGGGCGAGCCGCTCGGGGTGCGCATGAAGCCGGCGCGCAATTTCCTCCGGATTGAATTTGTCGATGCCGAGATCGCGGACCGCCATGGCCATGGTCGCGGCCAGCTCCGCCATCGTTCGTGTCCGGGTATTCTCGGGCGACGAGCCGAAACCCGGCATCTCAAAGGCAACCACCCGGTGATGCCGGCACAGCAGATCATACCCAGGTGTCAGGCGCATGCCGCCAGCGCCATGGAGATGCACGAGCGGTGTGCCCTGCCCCGCCTCCATGTACCGGATGCGGAACCCGTCCGCCTCGACCAAGCCCTCGCGGAACGCCGCGCCGGATGGTTGACTTTTCATTCCGTCCTCGATCTGCGCCATAATCCGACCCTTCTTGCTCATATCTCGCGGATGCGCGGGAGGACCTTCTTTCCGAACAATTCGAGCGCCCGCATCATGCCGTCGAGATTGCCGGTGCCGGGGTCTTGCAGCGACAGGTCGACGACGCCGGCGCCGACCTCCTCGCGGCACCTCCGGAGCTGCTCGACGACGCGGTCGGGCCCGCCGCAAAAGCTGATTGGCAACACGCCCCCGACATTCGCAGGCCGCCTCTCACCGGCGATATTGCGGGTCGTGTCAGACTGAAGCAGCGCATCGCGCAATCCGCCGCGTATCGGGAAAGGCGCCTGCTTGTCGCGCCGGCGCAAGGCCTCCTCGGCCGCATCGTCCGTTTCGGCGAGGATCATATTGGCGCGGTAGATGATGTCGTCCGGACCCGGCTCCCAGCCATAGCGGGCGCATTGCTCGCGGTAGTAATGCGCCGATTTCGCCATCAGCTCGAATGTCCCGTAGGAGAGGCCGATCCCGAGCCGGTGACGCGCGGCGAATTCGCCGGCTTCCGCGCTGGTGCCGAGCGCATAGGTGGGCGGGTGCGGCTGAGATTGCGGGCGCGGCCAGACCGACACGGTGCGGTACTGGAAGTATCGCCCTTGCCAGCCGAAGGGCTGCGGCTCGGTCCACGCCTTGAGGATCAGCTCCATTCCCTCGTCGGTGCGCTCGCGCGATTCCTTCGGGTTGAGGTCGTAGCTCAGATATTCATTGGTCGTGCCGCGCAACAGCCCGACAACAATGCGCCCCGGCGCCATCGTGTCGAGCATCGCGATTTCCTCGGCGACGCGGATCGGATTGCTGACCGGCACGATCGGGCCGAGCATCGCGATCTTTATCTTGTCGATCCGCGCGGCGAGATAGGCGGCCGAAACGACCGGCGACGGCGTCAGGATGCGCGGCGAATAATGATGCTCGGAGAGGCTGACCCAGTCGAAGCCGAGCTCCTCGACAAATCGCACTCGCTCGACCATGCCGCGATAGGCTTCGGCCCCGGTTTCGGGATCGTATGAACCGCCCGGCACCGGCCATTTGCGCGGCAGGTCCGGCGGCGTGACATAACGGCCCGTTTCGAAATAGGAGACTTTCATGGCTCGTGCCCGTGAAGTCGCAATGAGGCGGGCCATCCCTTGTTCGTCCGCCGTTCGGCGTCGCGCACGGCATACCCGGGGATCGGCCAACCGGTGTTGCCAAATTACCGGCGTGGCTAGCCGCCGTCCATGTGTTCAGAAAAGGGAGGGTCGTGCCGACAAGACGGCTGGGAACTCCAAAGCCATTTGCTGGCGGTTTTCCTCGCCAAGGTTG
>VAZT01000758.1:1138-1838 GCA_005884825.1 Alphaproteobacteria bacterium | reverse complement strand
CTGGCGCCGGTACTCAGGCAGCACAAAGTCTATCAATCAATGCTGCGGAAGTGGGTGGGGTTCGCTTATCGCTTACCCCGCCCGAAGAATTCCGGGGTCAACTGCCGGGGTTACTCGGCGGCGGCGAGGGTGGGGGTTTGGGCGGCGGAGAGGATCGCGGCGGCTTCTTTGGCGACGCGGGTGCCTTCGAAGAAGCGCGGGTTCTGCGTGCCCCACAGCCGAACCGCGTTCTCAAAGGTGAAGTCGCGGAAATTGTCGGCGGTGATGTGGCCGTCCTCGACCAGCTCATAGGCTTCGGGCAACGGGTGGCGCATGTCGATCACGTCGAAATGGCCGATATCCGAGCTGAAGATCGCGTTGAGCTTCGACCCGAACGGGTTGGTGCGGCCGAAGGCGGTCGCGTTCATCCGGTCGTCGGCCTCGCAGCCGAAGTAGTAGGGCTTGGCGTAGAGATCGACCCAGTCTTCCTTGCGGGTGATCTGGCAGGCCGAGAAATCGTCGATGTTCTCGACATTGCCGGTGAGATAAGCCTGCTCGGGGTCGGGCAGGCCGCCGCGCTCGCGCAATGCGGTGGCGATGTCGCTATAGCCGTATTTCTCGACGAGGCTCATCAATTTGGCGCGGTCGAGCTTGTCCGGGTGCATGCGCTCCAATGCCTTGGCGCTGCGCCGCTCCCAATGCTCGATCAGATCGCCGAACA
>VAZT01000758.1:0-1126 GCA_005884825.1 Alphaproteobacteria bacterium | reverse complement strand
TAGGTGAAATTGGTCGGCGACAGACGCAGACCCTGATTGCTCGAGGCGCTGTGGAAGGTCGGCGCGATAGCCAATTCCACGCACTTCGCCCAGACCGGGTCGTAATCATAGTCGCTGTCGAGCCCGAGCACGTCGTACCACACCGCAAAGCGCGCGGTGTCGGGGTCGTTGGCGGCCGCTGCCGGCACCTTGCGCGCCATGTTGCTGCCGAACATGCCGACCTTCGAGCCCAACTGCTTCGTGACGAATTCGAGCTCGGCAATCGCTTCCTCGGGGGTGTGCATCGGGATGATCGCCGCCGGCGTCAACCGGTCGCCGAGACCACTGAAGTAATCGGCCGAGACGATGTTGTAGGCGCGGATCACGGCGCGCCGCGTCGCGTCGTCCTGGATGCGCGGCAAGCGCAGCCCCGCGGTCGGGTAGACGACGACAAAGTCGAGGCCCAGCTCGTCGAGGCGGTCGTAGAGCAATTTCGGCATCATCGCAGTGGCGCGGTCGAGCGTATTTTCCGCCTGGCGCGCCCAGAAGGCCTGCTGGCCGATGCGCTTGTGGCGGCGTTCGGCGACCGACATCGACAAAATCTCGCGGGTCGTCCCCATAGCCTTCAGAAAGCCGTCCCCGGCGAGGTCGCCGCCGACCTTGCGCATCTTCTCGCTGAACACCGGATCGTATTCGACCCAATGGCCATCGCCATCGACGATCGGATGGTCGATTTTCGACCGGACCTGTTCAGGGGTCATATGCGCGCTCATGATCTTCTCCGGAGAAGTCAGTATAACACTATCCATTTTGGGGGTATTCCGAGCGCTGCGCCACACGCGATCGCCGCCGAGCCCTGCACCCGGCGCAACGCCGCCCATCATCTGCGCCGGGTCGCTGTGACGGCGAGAGACACGCTATCGTCCTGCGGCCGTCGAAATTATCTCGAATAGAGGATGCCGGATGACAATTGGCGGGCCCTTTGGGGAATGGGATGAGCTGGATTTCCTCGCTGCCGGTGGAATGCTCGTGACAGCAGGCAGTTTAGCCGCCTTGCTTCTTCCTCGGTTTCGAAAAATCGAGATCTTGTTTCCCATCGCAATGGGGGCCGCGATGATGGCAGCCGCAGGCTTTGCAGCCCGCCACA
>VAZT01000205.1 GCA_005884825.1 Alphaproteobacteria bacterium | reverse complement strand
TGGCGGGCGTGGGTAGTGACCCCGCGTTTGACGCGTGCCAAGGCTCAGCTCCGGAGATAGGGCATGTAGGTCAAGACGAGCTTGGCGTCGCCCGGCTCCATCGTCGTGGTGCCGCGTCGCAGTCGCTTGCCCTGGGTCGATTTGCTGATCAGCCGGTGGCGCTTGTGGCCCCAGTTCCGCTTGATCTTGCCCGTAGCGGTACGGCCGAAGCGCTTCTTTGCGCCGCTCTTTGTCTTCAGCTTGGGCATCTCGATCCGTCTCAGCCCTGTGGCGTCGAGGCACCGCGGCCCGCCGCCAATCCGAGCGGCGCTATATAGCGATGCTGGGCGATAAACGCAAGCGTGGCACCTCGCCTCTCTTCTCGAGCGTTGGCGAAAGTATAAATGACAATCGCTGCGAAAGGCAGAGGAGACCTACAATGGGCCGCGCAAGACAGTTGATCCACGCCGTGCTGTTGACGGGCGCTACGGTCGCGGCTATAGCGGATTTTACCATAGCCGAAGCAGCTGCTTCGCCTTCCGCGTCCGCCGACCTCGCCTCTTCGACGCTCGTGCTGCGTGGCGCGACAGGTTCTCCCGAACAGGTCGCCGCTGCTTCCGATAGCGCCCCTCCGACCGTGTTGCGCGGTTCACCACCGTCGGCAGCGCAGCCGCATGCCACCGCTTATGCCTGCAATCCAGGCCTCGACTACGATCTGAACTATGGCTGTGTGCTGCCGGGCTACTTTTACGCCCCCGACTACGGATACTGGCCCGACTACGGGTACTGGGCTGGCTTCGGGTTCGGCGGGCTCGACACCGGTCGCGGGCACCGCGGGTTCCGCCACGGCTCTGCCCGCGGCATTGGCCGCGAACGAGCGTTTCGCTTTGGTCACGCCTTCGCTCATATCGGCGTTACTCACGGCTTCGCCCATGCCGCCGGGTTCGGCCGCCGATAATCGTCCTTGGTTCTCAGCTCGTTTGCCGCACCATCTCAGTGGCAATCACTCGATGTGTATACCGGCCTCTTTGGCGACCTGCCGCCAGCGCGCAATTTCGTCATGGATCAGCGAAGCGAATGTCGATGGCGGACCGCCGATTGCCTCGCCACCGATATCGGAAAAGCGTTTCTGGATCTGGGGCTCGTGGACGATGCGATCGAGCTCGGTGTTGAGGCGAGTGATTACCGCTGAAGGGGTGCCCGCCGGTGCCAAGATCCCGTACCACGACAGCGCGGAAAATCCGGGCAGCGTCTCGGATATCGTCGGCAATTCCGGCACAGCCGGATCCGGGTGCCGGCCGGTGACCGCGAGCCCGCGCAACCGCCCGTCTTTAACCATTGGAACCGCCGCGAGGATCGGCGCCATCATGACCTGCGCCTCGCCGTTCGCAACTGCCAGCAGCGCGGCTGCTCCGCCGTCGTAAGCAATAGGCTCAACTTTGATGCCGGCAGTGAGCCGGAACAGCGCGAAGGCCATTTGGGTCGGGCCGCCGAGCCCGCCCGAAGCATGGGTTAGCCCCCCGGGGTGATCCTTCCCATAAGCGATCAGGTCCTCGACGGAGTCGATCGGCAGCGACGGATTGACCACGAGAAGGTATTGCGAGGCCACCAGCAACGCTACCGGAGCGAACGCCTTCTCGGTATCGAACGGCAGCGAGTTGTAGGTTGCCGGGTGGATGACATGCGCGCTGGTGGCGAGCAGCAAAGTGTAGCCGTCGGGCGGCGCCTTGGCGACAAACTCACTCCCGACAATCCCGTCGGCTCCGCTGCGGTTGTCGATGACGACCTTCTGTTCAAGGCGCTCGCCGAACTCCGGGGCCACAATATTCGCCACGACGCTGGCAGGGCCTCCCGGCGGAAACGGCACGACAAGGGTGATTGGCCGGTTTGGATAGCTCGCGCCGAACGCGCTCGTGCAAACCCCGAACCCGACCAGGAACAGAGATAGCCAGATCGCCGGCTTCACGAGGTCTCCTGCAGTGATCATCGGCGATCCCGGACCCACGGCGGCTGTTAAAAGGCAAAGGCGTAGATGCGGCCGTCGGCCCCGACATAGAGGCGGTCGCCGGCCGCCAGTAAAGTCTGGAAGTGTCGCAGCCCCGTTATCTCATTGGCAGGGCCTCCGCCGGTGAACAGCGGCTCCCCAGTGTCGCCGCGGAAGCCGTGCAGCAGCCCGTCGCCCTCGGCGCCGACGACCCAGACGATCGGGTTTGCGCGGCCGTCGGTTGTCGTGACGATCGGCGAGCCCTCTCCTTTAAAGGCGCCGCACCACGCCGTATCAAGCGAGGGCGGGGAGCCGGCGCGGATATGCAACACGGTCAGGTTGCCGCCGACTCGGGTCGGGCAATTCTCCCCCTGGCCTTGGAACGCGACAAAAACACCACCTCCGGCGGGGTAGGCTGCCGGCGCGGTGCGAATCGAGCGAGTCGACACGATTTTAGAGGCCAGGCTGCCGCCTATGCCGCCGAGATTGTTGCCGTCGAGAAGATAGGCGCGCGCATCCTTGCCCAGCGCCAGGACGAGGCCAGGACTCGACGGTGCCGCTAATGGCAGCGGGTTGCTGCCGCCGAGATCGGCATCGCGCTCGTCGAGCGCCCGCCAGTCGGACGGTGCGAAAAAATCCTGCGGCCGCTCGTCGTGACGCAGATCGGGCGTCAGCCGGATCACAGCTTCGCCGTCGCTCCACGTGCTCGTACCGATAGTGTTGCCGGTGGCGACAAAGAGGGCGTGCCCATCGCTGCTGATCCCGCCCGGCGCCCAAATGCCGCCGCCCCGCCCGCGGGTGCTCCAGCTGACGATGTCTCGCGGGTCCCGCAGGCTGATGCCGAGGACCCAGCCATGATAGTCCCCGCAATCGCCGTAATGCCCGCCGTAAGGCACATAGACCCTGCCGTCCAGAACGGCGAGCGCGCCGCGTTGGTTCTGAAATCGGGTATTGAAATGCTGTCCCCGGCCGGCCAGCGCCTCGGCAACGTCGATGGGCCAGCCGGGTATTGGCGCGCCGTCCTTGAGCGACAACGCGAAAACCCGATGATGCGCTCCGGACGCGTCACCGACCATCGCGGCGAGATAGACCGTCTGCGTTGCTTCGTCAATGACCGGCGTGCCGGTGATCCCCAGCGGGTCGATGTTGCCGCAAGGCTGCGTCGATAACGCGACCGGGCGGCCCAAGGACCGCGTCCAGAGCTGGCTTCCCGACTTAGCGTCGATCGCGTGAACGTCGTCATTCTCGGTGGCTACGATCAGCACTCCGGACGCCGACCCCGGCGGCCGCCAAAAGAGCGGCTGGGCATAGAGATGACCGGCAAATTGCGGCTGAAAACTCGGGTCGAGATGCAGTAGGCGAGCGCGCTCCCAGTTCAACGCGGGTACAATGAAGTTGCCGCTGCGGTCGGCACTGCCGTGATAACTGAGAACGGATTGCGCGTGACAATGACCGCCGATCGCCAGTGCCGGCAAGAGGGCACTGAACCACCCGATCCATTGCCTTATCATTGGGCGCAAGACAGGCATGGTCTAGCGGCGCGACATCAAGGCGGCAGTTGCCGGCAGAGTGAGCGAGTGGGGCGCGTATCGGCCGCCGAGCGCGAGAATTCGGTTCAGCGTCCCCGTGATCACGACCCGCCGACCGGCTGTCAAAGCCCGATAGCCAATGCGCGCCACAGCCGCCGCACTCATTGCCGGCCGCAGGGCAATGTCGTTCGCGCCGGCCGCCTTGAAGAAATTTGTCGCAGTGGCTCCCGGACACAATGTCGTCACCGTGACGCCGGTGCCGCGCAGCTCGTAGGCGAGCGCCTCACCCAGGCTCAGCACATAAGCCTTGGTTGCGAAATATACCGCCATCCGGGGGCCCGGTTGAAAGCTCGCGGTCGAGGCCACCAGCAACACCCTGCCGCGGCGCCGCGACGCCATTCCCGGCACCAGCAGCCGGGTCAGCTCGGTCAATGCCACGATATTGATCATCAGCATGTCGCTGACCCGCTGTGGGTCCATCTGATCGAACCGGCCGACGCCGCCGAGACCCGCGTTGTTCACGAGAACGTCGATCCGCAAGCCGCGAGAGTCGAGTGTGCCGGCCAGCTCTGCAGCAGCTCCGGGTTTGGCGAGATCGGCGGCAATGACGACGGAGCTCGCGCCGTATGCCTCCAGCTCGGCGGCGAGCGCCTCCATTGCCGGCACAGTGCGCGCGCTGAGTACGAGATCGTGGCCGTCTTTCGCCAGCTCGCGAGCGAGATCGGCGCCGATGCCGCTCGAAGCTCCGGTGACCAGCGCCAGCGGGCGGGTCGGGTTGGTCATGGTCGATGTCTCCGCTGGCCGAAGCCGCTCAGGAGGCGTCCCAGTGAATAACACCTTAACCGGAACGTTGTCGTGGGTTGCCTCTTGTCTCGTAAAGTGGAGAGAAACGAATGCCAAACCTGATGGTGACGAGAATTCTCAAATGGGCGGTATCGGGCACACTGATCGCGGCCGCCATCTTTGCCACAGCGCTCACTCCCTCGCACCGGGCAGAGGCAAGAATGTTCATCGGGTTCGGCTTTGGCTTTCCAGGATTCGTCGGGCCGCCGATCTACGCGCCGCCACCACCATTGGTTGCGTACCAGCCGGCTGTTGCGTATCCCCCGCCGCCCGTGATCCGTCCGGCTCCCGTCGTGTACGTACCGCCACCTCCTCCGGTTAAACATTACCGAAGGCCGGTCCGGCATTATCGTCCTTGCCGGTGCTACGGCTCGTAACCGGGATCAGCGGGGTATTCTCGCGAGCCGGTCAGCGGCAACCTCACCCCCTTTCAGCACCAGCGCGATGCGGTCGGGGTTCTGCAGGATCGTTACGTCGGCGAGCGGATCCCCGGCGACGACGATCAGATCGGCGAGCTTACCTTTTTCAATTGTCCCAAACTCGTGTTCGCGGCCGAGGCACTCGGCGGCCCATCCGGTCGCCGCCTGCAGGGCCTGAGGCGGGCTCAGCCCGGCGTTGACGAGGCATTCGATCTCCAGTGCGTTCCGCGGGTGACCGTGGCCGCCGGCATCGGTTCCGGCGGCGATCTTGACCCCCGCGGCGAATGCCCGGCGCAGGCTCTCGATATGGTGCTCCCGCAAATGGTGGGCCCGTTCGCGGATATGCGGCAGCGGCGACTTGCGGTGGAAATCGTAAACCGCAAAGGTCGGCACAAAGAAGATGCCGCGCTCCGCCATCGCGTCGAGCAATTCGGGCTCCTCGTCGAGGTAGCAGCCGTGCTCGATCGAGTCGACCCCGGCCTCGATCGCAATGCGCAAGCCTCGGCCGCCAAGGGCGTGACACATGACACGGCGGTCGAGCGCATGCGCCTCCTCGGTCAGCGCCTGCATCTCGTCGAGATTGAAGGCGCCGTCCGTCGGCCCGTGCTCGGGGCGCGAGCTGGCGCCGCCGGTGGTCGCGCATTTGATGACGTCCGCCCCGGCCCGCACGACCCGGCGGACCACCGGGCGGACATCCGCCAGGCTGTTGACGACCCCGTCGGGCAGCAAAGGGTCGT
>VAZT01000204.1 GCA_005884825.1 Alphaproteobacteria bacterium | reverse complement strand
GGCTCGCCTCGGAGGTATGCCGCATCACCTCCTCGGCGTAGCGCGCCCATGCCGCCGCGATCTCTTGCGTGCATTCGGCCACCGCCGAGCCTGAGCGCTGGGCAGCGCCCGCGGCGGCTGTCGAAGCGTCGGCCGTTTGCCGCAACCCTTGCTGGCCGAGTTCGGCAAGGCGTTCGGCTTGCCGTTGGGCGGCCTGCGGTTGGGCGGCTTGGCTGCCGGCTCCCCGATTTCGGTCGTCCGCGGTGTCGCGGCGGTTCTCCTGGATTGAGCCCTCGGGCTGCTTTGCGCCGTGCGATCCCGCTTGTCTCGACTCTGCCATGCCAACCTCCATGCCGGTCTGTGCCACTAACGTCGGCAGCAGCTGCGCGCTCCGCTCGGTTAAGTTTTTCTTGTGAAAGAACAGGCGATATTTGCCGCTTCGCAAAAACGGTGTATGTCGGCAAGCGCTTCTGCGAAAGTCGCATACGTCCGCCCGTGAGCCACGAGGAACTCGCATGATTCATCCCGTCATTCTGTCCGGCGGCTCGGGTACACGGCTTTGGCCGATGTCGCGCACGCTCTACCCGAAACAGCTGCTGAGCCTCCTCGGCCGAGACAGCCTGTTGCAGCAGACGGTCCGCCGGGTGGCTGACCGACAGGGCTTCGCCTCGCCCTTGCTGGTCGCCAATGAAGAACATCGGTTCATCATCGCCGAGCAGTTGCGCGAGATCGCGGCCGCTCCGCGCGCGTTGCTGCTCGAGCCGTTAGGCCGCAACACGGCCCCCGCCGCCTGCATCGCCGCCTTGACGCTGACCGAAGCGGAACCCGATCCGCTGATGCTTGTCATGCCCTCCGACCACGCGATCGGCGATCCCGCGGCCTTTGTCGGCGCCATCGAGCGCGCCGCCGCCGCGGCGCGCGCCGGTGCGCTGGTCAGCTTCGGCATCGCGCCGCAGCGCGCCGAGACCGGATACGGCTACATCCGGCGCGCCGGCGAACTGGACGGCGCCGAGGGCGTCTTTGCGGTTGCCGAGTTCGTCGAGAAGCCCGGCCCGGAACAGGCGCAAGCCTATGTCGCCTCAGGCGAGCATTCGTGGAACAGCGGGATCTTCTTATTTCCCGCAAGGGTCTATCTCGACGAGCTGGAGCGGCTGCGGCCCGACATGGTGGCCGCCTGCCGCAACGCACTGGCAACCGCACAACGCGACAGCGACTTCGTCCGCCTGGGGCGTGAGGCCTTTGCCGCCTGCGACAGCGACTCGATCGACTACGCGGTGATGGAGCACACCAGGCGTGCCGCGGTCGTCCCGGTCAGCATGGGGTGGAGCGACGTCGGCTCCTGGGATGCGCTGTGGGAAATGGGCGACAAGGACCAGCACGGCAATTCGGTCGAGGGCAATGTCGTCGCCGAAGACACCCGCAATTGTTATTTGCGGTCCGAGGCCGGGCTCGTGGCGGCGATCGGCATCGAGGATCTCGTCGTCGTCGCGACCGCCGATGCGGTCATGGTTGCGCCGCGCAACCGCACGCAGGACGTCAAGAAGCTTGTCGCGCGGCTCGTCGAAGACCGCCGCGACGAAGCCGATGCGCTGCCGACCGTCCACCGCCCCTGGGGCACCTTCACTTCCCTGCACAATGGAGATCGCGTGCAAGTGAAGCACATCATGGTCAAGCCGGGCGGCAAGCTGTCGTTGCAGATGCACCATCATCGCGCCGAGCATTGGGTCGTCGTCCAGGGCACCGCCAGAATCCGCCGCGGCGACCAGGAGATGATGCTGTCCGAGGACCAATCGACCTACATCCCGATCGGCACCGCCCATCGGCTCGAAAACCCGGGCAAGATCCCGCTGCATCTGATCGAGGTGCAGTCGGGTAGCTATCTCGGAGAAGACGACATCATCAGATTAGAGGACAGCTACGGTCGGAGCTAGGCAGCTACTGAGGCTGTTCAGGGCCGATCTTGCGGGGCGCGGGCGAGTGCATATGTGATTCGCCGCCGTGATCGAGCAGGGAGAATTCCATGTCGCTCAGGATCAATTCCGAGGCTCCGAATTTCACCGCGGAGACGACCCAAGGCACCATCGACTTTCATGACTGGATCGGCAACGGATGGGCGATCCTGTTCTCGCATCCGAAGGATTTCACGCCGGTTTGCACGACCGAGCTCGGCTATATGGCCGGACGGATGCCGGAGTTCCAAAAACGCGATTGCAAGATCATCGGGCTCAGTGTCGATCCGGTCGGGAACCACGCGCGTTGGGCGAAGGACATCGAGGAGACGCAGGGTCACGCCGTCAGTTACCCGATGATCGGCGACCCCGAGCTCAAGATCGCCAAGCTCTACGACATGCTGCCGGAGGGCGCCGGCGACACCTCGCAGGGCCGCACGCCGGCCGACAACGCCACCGTGCGCTCGGTCTTTCTGATCGGCCCCGACAAGAAGATCAAAGCGATGCTGAGCTATCCGATGAGCAGCGGACGGAATTTCGACGAGGTGCTTCGCCTGGTCGACTCGTGCCAACTCACCGCGACGCACCGGGTCGCCACCCCGGTCAACTGGCGGCCGGGCGACAATGTGATCATCGCGCCCTCGGTCTCCGACGAGCAGGCCCGCGAACAATATCCCGGCGGTTGGCAGGCCCCCAGACCCTATCTGCGCATCGTCCCGCAACCGCGCTAGAGCACCTCTCCTCAATAGTCGTTGCGACCCGCGCGGAAGCCATCTCTGGCCGCTGAGCGTTCGATCGGTCGAGATTGGTTCGTCGCGCAGGGCGCCCTCGCAATGTGATATTCTTGCCCGGGGGCACTACTCATTTCTTCTCCTCTATTGCACAGCAATCGCCCCGGCTGTACCCCTCACCGGCGGCGCGAGCAGATGAAGCCGAATGGTCAGCAGGATGGCGACGACTGCGAGCCCCAGGGCAAGGCCCCACCATAGGCCGGGGGCGCCATAGCCGAGGGGAAAAGCAAAGAGCCAGCTTGTCCCGAAGCCGGCGCCCCAATAGCCGAAGCCGGCGAGCAACATCGGGACGATCGTATCCCTGTAGCCACGCAGCGCGCCGGCGGCGATCACCTGCATCCCGTCGAACACCTGGAAGATGGCAGCAATCACGATGAGATGCCGCGCGATCTCGATGGTCTCGCGATTGGCCGGGTCGGCGAGGTCGACATAGATTGCGATGATGGCCTCGGGCGCGGTCCACAACACCACCGCCGCCGCGCTCATGAACCCGATCCCGAGAGCGAGCGCCACCAAGGCGGCCCGGCGCGCCGCGAACGGCCGGCCGGCGCCGAGCTCGTAGGCGATACGGACCGTCGCGGCTTGGCCGAGACCCAGCGGCACCATAAAGCTGATGCCCGCGCAATTGAGGACGAGCTGGTGCGCCCCGAGCGCCGCCGCCCCCAAGAGGCCCATCAGGATCCCGGCGAGAAGAAAGACGCCGACCTCCATCCCCCTGAGCCCGCCGATCGGCAGACCGAGACGAAGGATGTTCGCCATCTCGATCCGGCTCGTGGCCAACGCACCGCGCGCTATGTGCAAACCCGCCAGGCCGGGCATCATCCGGGTGCACAGCGCCAGACCCGCCAGCATCAGCCATTGATTGATGGCACTCGCATAGCCCGAGCCCACGACGCCGAGGGCAGGTGCCCCGAGATGGCCAAAGATCAACACCCAGTTCAGCACTGCATTGCCCGCAACGCACCCGCAAATAGCAGCCGATCTCGGAGGCGAGCGCAGCATCGTAGCCCAGGGCCCGCAGCAGGAGGTCCAAGCTGGTCAGCGCGGCGATAAAGGGCAGCGCCAGCAGCAGGGCGAGTACCAGCCCAGCGCCGGCGATCCGACCCGCGGCACTTCGATCGCCGGCACCGAGCGCATGCGCCGCGAGCGGTGCCACGGCGAAAAGGATTCCCTGGAGCATGACGCCAATGGTGAAAAAAATCATCCCGCCGAGCCCGGCGGCGGCGAGCGGCAGGGGGCCGAGACGCCCGACCATCACCGTGTTGGTAACAGCCATCGCCATCTGCGCGAGATTGGCGGCGGCCAGCGGCGCCGCCAGCGCGAGGGTCGCCCGCAGCTCCGCGCCAATGCGCAACCCCGCGCCATCGTAAAACCGCTGATCGTGTGGATCGACCGGTTGCATCTGGCTCTCTCTAATCTCCGTCACGGCGCCCCGCCGCTGTCCGAGAGAGACCTTCAAAAAAGGAAAGGCCCCGACCGGATCGGCGGGGCCCCGTATGGTCGCGTGTTGGTCGTATTCAGCGCGCGCGCATACCCTCAGGCCCCACGGCAAAGCCGCGCGAGTCGGTAGTCGTCATCAGGCGTGGGGATGCGCAAATCATCGGAGGTTTGTAGGTGAAGGGCGCGCCCGCGTCAACCGTGAAAGAAATGACTGTCGCGGAAAGGCGTGCACAAGCCGATTCGATTGTTGATTTGCAGAGACGGCGGCAGCTGCGAGCATCGCACGACCTGGACGAGATCCAGTTTCATGACCCCCCACTCTCGGGGGCGCTGCCGCCGGCATTGCCATATCGGAGGAGCCGGTCGATGATCGAGGGCATCAGCGCGATCACCCTCGCGACGCACGACATGCGGCGCGCGGTCCGCTTCTACCGGGTGCTCGGGTTCGCCATACTGTATGGCGGTGAAGACGCGGGCTTCACCAGCTTCAAAGCGGGCAACAGTTTTGTAAACCTGATCTCCCAACCGGCTGGGCGGCAGTGGCCGTGGTGGGGCCGCGTGATCTTTTACCACTCGGATGTGGACGGGCTCTACGCCCGACTGGTCGCCGCCGGCTGCCGGATCGCGGCGCCGCCGCGCGACGCGGAATGGGGCGAGCGCTTCTTTCATATTACCGATCCCGACGGCCACGAGTTGAGCTTCGCTTGGCCGCTCAAACGCGGATGAGCTAGCCGGCAATCCGAGTAGCAACAAGGATGGCGCGAGGTGACTCTTGCCAGCGGCACTCGACACTGTCGAACCCCGCCTCGCGCAGCGCGTCCAGATGTGGCTCGATGCCCTCGACAAAACGGTCGCAGTTCAGGAAAGAGCCGTCTGTTTTGAGCAGATCATGGATCGCCCCGTAGCATGCGAAAATCTTTTCGGGGTCGCGCAGATTGTGCAGAGCGATGGCGGAGACAGCGAGGTCGAAGGGGCCGCCGACCTGCCTTGGCCATGACAGATCGACAAGGTCGCAGAGGACGAAGCCGAGCTGATCGGACCGGCCGGCGAGACGTTGGCGGGCGCGGTCGAGCATCGGCTGGGAATAATCCTGCAACGTGACGCGAGCCGCCGGGAACGCCTGCAGCACCTCTTCGCTGACCGCGCCATAGCCCGCGCCGACGTCCAGAACATCCAACTCGGCATCGCGCGGAAACGGCGCAAACGACAACATCCGCCGCAACAAGGGGCGGCGCTCGGGGTCGCGGGCCGCGTCCCGCGTGATCCATTCCGCAACGTAATCGGTCGAGTGCCAATCGTGCGGGAACATCACGAAGCCTTTGGTTTCTTCGGGCATCGGGTCAACCTCTTCGAATCGCTGCGGCGCTCGCGCCTCGGGTGGCCGACCGCCTGTGAACAACGAGGCGGGCGGAATCCGGCCATAACCACAGTTTAACCCGACTCATACAGAATTTCTCGACAGGAGCCCACGGACCGGTTTAGTTTCGGAGCCGTGTTCGCTCTATGTTCTTTTGCTGACATTCGGGAGCCCAGGTGTCGATAGAGCTGCTCGCGACCACTGGTCTCGCAGTCGCGCTTGTGGGAGCCGCGCTCGCGGCGGCCATCCTTCTTCGCCTCCGCTATAATCCGGCTGCGCAAGAGCGGAGCCTCGAACAAGTGCTGCGCGACGAGCTTGCGCGCGGACGGCAGGAAAGCGCCATGGGCGCCAAATTATTGCGCGAAGAGGCTGCGACGAACGCCAAAGCCTTGCGCGAGGAGGTGCAGCATACACTTCAGGAATTGGGGGACCGCCTCGGTCTTGCAGTAACGGAGCTCGCCCGGAAATCGGAGACCCAGCAAGAGGCGCTGCGCAACACCGTTGAAGGCCGCCTCGACGTGCTGCGTTCGGAGAATGCCGCGAAGCTCGAGCAAATGCGGCAGACGGTCGACGAAAAGCTCCAGGGAACTCTGGAGCAGCGGCTCGGCGCGTCGTTCAAGACGGTCAACGATTCGCTGACCCGAGTGCATGAGAGCGTCGGTGAGATGCAGGCGCTGGCGACTGGCGTCGGGGATCTGAAGCGTATCCTCGGCAACGTCAAATCGCGGGGAACCTGGGGCGAGGTGGCGCTCGGCAACATCCTCGAGGAGATCCTCACCGCCGACCAATACGCGCGCAATGTCGAGGTCCGGCCACGCAGCAATCAGCGGGTCGAGTTCGCAATCAAATTGCCGGGCGACGGTGAGATGCCGTTGTGGCTGCCGCTCGACGCGAAATTTCCGACCGAGGATTACGACCGGCTCGTCGAGGCAACCGAGCGGGGCGATCCGGAAGCGGCCGAGGCGGCGTTGCGCGCCATCGAGGTGCGGGTGCGCAGCGCCGCCAGAGACATTTGCGCCAAATATGTGGCGCCGCCGCACAGCACCGATTTCGCCGTCATGTTCCTGCCGACCGAGGGGCTGTTCGCCGAGGTCATCAGACGGCCGGGCCTGGTCGATTGGCTGCAGCGCGAATGCCACATCATGGTGGCGGGCCCGACGACATTGGTTTCGCTATTGACCTCGCTGCGGATGGGCTTCCGCACCCTGGCGATCCAGCAACGGTCGAGCGAGGTCTGGAAAGTCCTCTCCGCAGTCAAAAACGAATTCGAGAAATTCGGCGGCGTCCTCGACAAGGTCCACAAGAAGCTGGAAGAGGCGCAGACAGTCGTCGAAGACGCCAGCGTCCGCCGCCGCGCGGTGGACCGCAAACTGCGCAGCGTCGAGGTGCTGCCGGAGGCCGAAGCAGCTACGCTGTTGGAGTTAGCGCCCGCCGCATTGATCGAGGACGCGCGCGAGGCCGCAGAGTGAGTGGCACTTCAGCCGGGCATCGCGATGCGGCGACCGGCCCAGTCGGGGCGCGGAAGACCGGCGTGGGCCGCCGCTGCGGCGGCGACGCGCTCCCGGATCCCGTCCGGAAACGGCACGACGCGGCGCGCCCTAAGGTTGACGTGCAGGTACATCAATTCCTGCGTCGCGGCGCGCTGCCCGCTCGCGACCATGAACATCTCATGCGCCAGATGGAGACGCTTGCCGTCCATGCCGAGGATCTGCGTGCTGACGCGCACGCGATCACCGAGCAGCAACTCGCGCTCGTACAAATTGTGCGTCTCGACGACGAAGGTGCCATTGCCGGTGCTGTCCTTGTACTGACGCCCGATGCCGATCGCGTCGAACAGCGCATCGGTCGCGTAGTCGAACAGCACCGTGTAATAGGCGAGGTTCATGTGGTCGTTGGCGTCGATCCACTCGGGCAGGACCTCGCTTTCGTAACGCCCGAACGGCCCCGGGATGCTCATTGCGGAGGGCGTTGCGCGGCGAGGATCGCGACCGGATAAGCGTAGTGGATCCGATCGCCCTCGATACGGACCGGCACCCCAAGCCGATCATCTATGGCGGAAGCCTTGAACAGCTCGATGATCTTGGCGTCGTCGCCCGGCTCGGGGAACGAGCGGGCGAGCAGATTGCGCACCTCGTCGCGCAATTCGTAAAAGCTCGCCTTCGGCTCCGGCAGTCCGGCCGCGCCAAACAGGCCTTTCAGCTCAGCCAGGGTCAGCGAACGCATATGGGAGGGGTCGCGCAGACGCTCCAACCGGTTGAACTCCGCCGCTTTGGCAGGATCCTGCGAGGCATACATATCGACGACGACCAAGTGTCCCCCCGGCGCGCAGACCCGTGTCATTTCCCGCAAGACGGCCGCCGGGTCGGAGAAATGGTGCATCGAGAAGCGCGTGACCACGATCGTAAAGCTGCCGTCTTCGAACGGCAGCGAATTTACGTCTCCTTGGCGCCAATCAACATTCGCCAAGCCCTTATCCGCCGCCAGCTTCTGCGCCTGTTCGAGCATTGCCGGGGTCACGTCGATGCCGGTCGCCCGGCGCACATGCGGGGCGAAGGCGCACACGACGATGCCGCCGCCGCAGGCCACATCGAGAACCGCATCGTCCGGTCCCGGCCGAGCAGCCTCGACGATCATATGCAACGCGTCCGCGTTGGTGATCGGGGCGGCCGTGCTGAACAATGCCGCCTGGCGCGTGAACTGGTCCAGGATCAGGCCTTGGTGGCTGGCGCCGGTCATTGCAGCGGCCCATTGGGCAGCACGAGCACCTTGCCGTGCCGTCCGCCTTGCTGCGCGCGGATTAATGCCGATCGGATTTCCTCGATGGGGTAGAACGCGTCGATCGGCGCCTTGAGCAGGCCGTCCCGGAGCTTGGCCGCGAGGTCGGCATAGATCCCGCGCACCTGCTCCTGTGTGCGCTTGGCGAGGCCGCGGCCGAGATTGAACCCGGTCAAATTGACCCCGCGCATATTGACCGCCGCCCGGCTCATGACCGGGTCCTGGCCCGACATCGACCCGTAGCTGACGACGACACCGCCATCGGCGACGCAGTCGCCGATCCGCTTGCAGGCCTCCCCGGAGACGGCGTCGATGCCGAGCCGGATCGGCGCTCCGGCGGTCGCAGCCCGCGCGCGCTCGGCCAGATCGGGGCCGTCTTTCACGACGACATCCGCACCGAGATCGCGCAGCTTTCCGGTGACGTCGTCGCGGCGCACGACATTGACCGTGCGCACGCCGCGCGCCTTGGCCAGCACGATCACATGCCGCCCGACCGCGGAATTGGCGACGTTCTGGATCACCCAATCCCCCGGCTTCAGCGCGGCGTGATCCTCCAGAAGCAACAGCGCGGTCGGCGGATTGATGCGCAGCATCGCCGCCTGCGCCAAATCCAGACCCGGCGGGATCGGCACCGCGTCCTCGGCCTTGACGCGGCGGCGTTGCGCCCAATTCTCGCGCTGCATATTGATCACCAGGTCGCCGGGTTTCACGTGCGTGACATCGGCACCGACGGCAATGACCCGCCCGAGGCCTTCGGCGCCGGGTGTCGCCGGCAAGGGCGGGCGCAGCCGGTAACTGCCGCGGCAGAACGAGATGTCCGCCGGGTTGATCGGAAAAGCGAGCACGTCGAAGACGACCTCACCCGGGCCGGGGTCTCCGAGAGCCGGTGCGTCGATGCAATGTGCGACCTCTTCCGGGGCGCCATAAGCGATGATCTCGATCTTCTTCATTCGACACTCCCCATTCCGTGGTTTTCGTCACGCTCGCGCGCAGACATCGACATAGGCTCTGACATAGATCATTGGCGCACCACCGCCGAATGCTTCCAGGTTTTTCGCGCCGGCGATGATGCGCGTGTCGTGTGCGTCGATGCCGTCGACTTCGATGTGGACCTGTTCGACGCCCAAGGGATCGATCGACTTCAGGATTACCCGACGTCTCTGCCACTGCTCGTCGAAACTCGTTATCGGGCGTGGCGCCTGGTAAAACCAGGAGTGCACCGGCGCACTGTTCAGCGCCTCGGTCAGGCAGTGCGCAAATCGCTGATAATTCTGGTTTACCTGCCAGGTCCAGGTATCTTCGGGGGCTGCCCGGAGATCGTCGGGACTGACACAGGCAGTCAGAAGTGCTGTTACGGCTAGCAGGAGCATCGGTTTGATCATCCGGCCTATGGCGCCCCCTCACCACCCTCCGTCGACGCCGATTGCCTGGCCGGTCACGAACGCAGCTTGGTCGGACGCAAGAAACGCGATCATCGCCGCGACCTCGTCGGGCGTCCCGAAACGGCCGATCGGGATCGCCTTGGCGCGCTCGGCAAAGCCGATCTCGAGATCGTCGCCGTATTCGCGCCGGTTCGTGCTGATCGCCCGCTGACGATTCGGCCCCAGCCGGCCTTGCGCATCGCCGGCACGGCGGCGCGCGACATCAGGAACGCGCCGCGGGCGTTGACGCCCATGGTCCGGTCCCAGGCCTCGACCGGCACATCCTCGATCTCGTTGCGGTCGGCGCCCTGCGGCGCGCCGGCATTGTTGACGAGGATGTCCAGCCGACCGTAGCGCCCCAGCACCTCCTCGACCATGCGCCCGGCATCCGCCTCGAGGCTGACGTCGCCGAGGGTGGAGGAGGCGGTTCTGCCGCTGCGCACGAGGTCCTCGACTAGGCTGTCGACACCCTGCCAGGAGCTGTCCATGTCGCATTCGGCATTGTGTTCGTTGGCGACACCGGTCTGCACGACATCGGAGACAACGACGGTCACACCGACCGCGGCGAGCGCGCGGGCCGTCGAGTTGCCGATGCCGACCGGCTTGCCGCAGCCGGTAATCAGCGCAACGCGAGCGGAACTCGGCATGTGAACCCTCCCCAGAAATTCGATAATGCTGGAGCTTACCGCCCTGATCCCACAGAATCGACATAGTTCGCTCTCACCTGTCGAGCTTCTGCCGGGACCCGGTCCGGGCGAAAATTCGAGGCGCTCGATGCCGAAAGCTTTGGCGGCCGTATTCCTATTGCTGTTGGCCACCGGCGGAACACCCTGCGCGCGGGCGGACGAGAAGCCGAATGGCGAGCTGCCGGCGCGGGTGGCGACCCATCATACGATGGGGCTGAACGAGCACCGGCTCGACTACGAGGCGGTCGCCGAGACGTTGCCGGTGACCGACGGCAAGGGCAACACCACCGCATCGATCTTCACGGTCAGCTATCTTACGGATGGCGAGAATGGCAGCGCCAGGCCGGTCAGCTTCGTCTTCAATGGCGGTCCCGGTGCGGCCTCGGTCTTTCTGCATCTCGGCGCGCTCGGCCCGCAGATCCTGCAGACGCCGGAAAGCGGTGCGGTGCCGATCCCGCCGGTGCATCTGATCGACAATCCGGCCACATGGCTGGGCTTTACCGATCTCGTCTTTGTCGACCCGGTCGGCACCGGTTTCAGCCGCGGCAAGGGCAAGGAGGAAAATCCGGACAAGCCGTTCTGGGATGTGCGCGCCGATATTGCCTCCCTGGGCTCGGTGATCCGCCTGTGGCTGGCCCGGCATCAGCGTTGGACATCGCCGGTCTGGCTGGTCGGCGAGAGCTATGGCGGGTTTCGGGCAGCGGCGATGGCGCAAACCCTGCCGCACGATTTCGACGTGATCGTCAAGGGCCTCGTCCTCGTCTCTCCGGCGCTCGACCTCTCTGCCTTGCATCAGACCGAACGCGACCTTCTCGCCGCCGCCTTTGTCCTGCCCTCATACGCCGCCACTGCCGCAGCCTACGACGCGGCTTCTGCCGGCGCCGGCGTAGCGGAATCCGAGCGCTTCGCCCTCTCGGACTATCTGGTGGGTCTGGCCGCTTTGAAGGGGCAGCCTTCCGCCGGCGATCCTTTGATCGCCCGCGTCGCCCGGATCGCCGGGGTTCCGGAGGATATCGTGCGCCGCTACCGCGGTCGGATCCCGCGCCACATCTTCGCGCGCGAGATCCGGCGTAATCACGGCGAAAGGGTCAGCCTTTACGACAGCATGATCGTCGCGCCAGCCGGTCCGGAGGGCGGTGAGGGGGGCGGAGCTGCCGGTGACCCGGTGCTGCAGCCCGCCGTCGCCGCCTATGGCACGGCGTTCAATGCCTATCTCGCCGAGGTGCTCGGGGTCCATACCGATCAGCCCTACCGCGTGCTGCCCCACGACGTCTCGCAGCAATGGAACTGGCAAGGCGAACGCCAGCACGGCACCGAGGGCCTGGCGCTGTCGTCGCTCGAGGCGGCGCTGCTCGAGCATCCGGCGACGAAGATTTTGATCGTCAATGGGCGTTACGATTTGGTGACGCCATATCTCAGCTCGCGCTGGCTCGTCGACCAGCTGGAAATCCCCGCCGCGACGCGGTCGGCAATTCAGCTCCGGGTCTATGACGGGGGCCATATGGTCTATATGCGGCCGGCATCGCGATCCTTGCTCGCCGGTGACGCCGCCGAGCTCTACGGCGCCGGAGAACCGAGCGCCCCCTCGCAATGAACCCAAAATGCTCGACTGGATCCACCTGACGGTCCCGCCGGCGCCGGCCATGTTCGCGCAGCTTCTCGTCGGGCTGATCAACGGCGCTTTTTATGCGATGCTGAGCCTTGGGCTGGCGGTCATCTTCGGGCTCCTCAACATCATCAACTTCGCGCATGGCGCGCAATACATGTTGGGCGCTTTTTGCGCGTGGTTTCTGCTGAACGCATTGGGGCTTGGTTATTGGCCGGCGCTGATCCTGGCGCCGATCATCGTCGGCGCCGTCGGGATGGCGATCGAGCGCCTTCTGCTGCGCCACATCTATGGTCTAGACCACCTCTACGGGCTTCTATTGACCTTTGGCCTGGCGCTGATCATCGAAGGGGTGTTCCGCCAGCAATTCGGTTCCTCAGGGCAGCCCTATGCGATCCCCCCCGAGCTGCAGGGCGGGCGCAATCTCGGCTTCATGTTTCTGCCGAACTATCGGGCCTGGGTCATCGTTGCCTCCGCCGCCGTGTGCCTCGCCACCTGGTTCACGATCGAGCGCACCCGGCTCGGCGCGTATCTGCGGGCAGCCACCGAGAACCCGGTCCTGGTTCAGGCGTTCGGCATCAACGTGCCGCGGATGATCACATTGACCTACGGGGCCGGTGTCGCACTGGCGGCGCTCGCCGGCGTCATGGCGGCGCCGATCTACCAGGTCAGCCCATTGATGGGGTCGAACATCATCATCACCGTCTTCGCGGTCGTCGTGATCGGCGGCATGGGCTCGATCCTCGGCGCGATCGTCGGCGGCTTCGCCCTGGGGCTGGTCGAGGGGCTGACGAAGGTGTTCTACCCGGAGGCGTCGAGCACCGTGATCTTTGTCGTCATGGCCCTGGTATTGCTTGTCAAGCCGGCCGGCTTTTTTGGGCGGGCCCGCTGAGATGGCCGAAATCGGCAGGTGGAACCGGATTCTGGCAGCGGTCCTGATCGGATTGGCGCTGGTCGCGCCGTTCATTCTCTACCCGGTCTTCGTCATGGAGGCGCTTTGCTTTGCGCTCTTCGCCTGCGCCTTCAACCTGCTGATCGGCTATGTCGGGCTGTTGTCGTTCGGCCATGCGGCGTTCTTCGGCAGCGCCGCCTACATCACTGCGCACACCGTCAAAGTGTGGGGGTTGCCGCCTGAGCTCGGCATTCTCGCCGGCGCTGCCGCAGCCACCTTCCTCGGCGCCGGCATCGGCTGGCTGGCGATCCGCCGCCAGGGGATCTATTTCGCGATGATCACGCTGGCTCTTGCGCAGATGGTCTATTTCGTTGCCCTGCAGGCGCGCTTTACCGGTGGCGAGGACGGGATCCAGGCGGTGCCGCGCGGGAAGCTCATCGGGGTTGTCGATCTCGGCGACACCCTGACGATGTACTATTTTGTGCTGGCCGTCTTTCTGATCGGCTTTGCGGTGATCGTCAGAACCGTCCATTCACCCTTCGGCCAGGTCATCAAGGCGATCCGCGAGAACGAGCCGCGCGCCGTCTCGCTCGGCTATGACGCCGACCGCTACAAGCTCCTCGCTTTCATCCTTTCGGCCGGCTTGTCCGGTCTCGCAGGCTCGCTCAAATCGTTGGTCTTTCAGCTGGCTTCGCTGACCGATGTCCAGTGGACAATGTCGGGCGAGGTCGTATTGATGACCCTGGTCGGCGGGCTCGGCACGATCCTTGGCCCGGTCGTCGGCGCGTTTTTTCTGACAGCGATGCAGCATTACTTGGCCCAGCTCGGCTCCTGGGTCACCGTCGTCCAAGGTATTATTTTCGTGTTCTGCGTGCTGGTTTTCCGCCGCGGCATCGTCGGCGTGATCGCATCCTATG
>VAZT01000757.1 GCA_005884825.1 Alphaproteobacteria bacterium | reverse complement strand
GTTCAACGGGGCGATCGGCGATCGCCTCGACCGCCAGTTTCAGGACAAATACAAGCTCAAGGTCTTGTGCTTCTATGATTACGGCTTCCGCCATTTCTGGAACAACCGCCGGCCGATCGCCGCGCCGAAGGATCTGCGCGGCCTCAAATTGCGCGTGCAGCCGGCCAAGGTGTTCGCCGACACGATCAATGGTCTCGGCGGCGTCGCGGTGCCGATGGCCTGGGGCGAGGTGATCCCGGCGGCGCAGCAGGGCGTCATCGACGGCGCCGATCTGCCGATCGTCAACATCCTGGCGCTCAAGGCCTACGAGGTCTCGAAATATTGCTCGATGACCTATCACAATTACGGGCCGACAGCGCTGGTCATCAACCTCGACATCTGGAACGGCCTGCCGCCGGCCCAGCAGAAGCTGCTGCTCGATGCCTCGCGGACCGCGCAGGAGAGGATTCGCGGGTTGACCGAGAGCGTCGACACCGTCGAGAAAGCAAAGGAACTCCTCGAGCCCAAGGGAATGACGGTCAATACCGCCGATGTCGAGGCCTTCCGGAAAGTTGCGCAGGAGAAAGTCTGGCCGGCCTATCAGAAGGAATATTCCGATATCTGGGACGAGATCGTCGCGGCCAAGGTTTGAGCCCCGTGACCGAGGCGGCCCCTCACCCCAGCCCTCGCCCCGCGGGAGCGGGGAGAGGGAGGGGCCCGCGGGAGCGGGAGGGTGAGGGGCATGCGGCGGCGACGGTAGGGTCCATACTCCTCTTTCTGCCGAAAATCGTCGTAACGGCGCTCTTGGTGCTCGCGATCGCCGATATGCTCGCGGGCGTTTTCCTGCGCTATGTCATGGTCGAGATCACCGATTTCCTCGACCTCGACCCGATCAATTTCTTCTGGGTCGAGGAAGTCGGCGAGTTCAGCCTGACCTGGCTTACGATGATCGGCGCTGCAATCGCCATTGCCGACCGCATTCACTTCACTTTGCATGTGCTGACCCACCACCTGCCGGTCCCGGTTCAGCGGGTCGTCTATGTGATCAACCATCTGCTGATCGCCGGGTTCGGTGGACTGGCGGCGTGGTTCGGGACGAGGCTTGCGATCAGCAACAGCGTGCTGACCTCGCCGGCATTGCAGATAAACCTCGGATGGGTCTATGCCGCGGTCAGCGTTGGCGGGGCATTGATTGCGATTTACGGACTGGGGCTGGCCTTGACCGGCCTAAACACCGCGGACGCCGAAGAGGACACCGTGGCCCTTGCTGCAGGTGACTGACCTTGCTGCTCGCCGTCACCGCTATCGTGTTCGTCGGCCTCATTGCATGGTCGTTGCCGATCGTCTTTGCCCTGGGCGTTGCGGCAGTCGTGGGCCTGAGTATCGGCGGCTATCCGCTCGAAATGGTTGCCTCGAGCATGATCGCCGGCTCGCAGAACTGGGTCTTGCTGGCAATCCCGTCCTTCATCTTTGCCGGCACGGTCATGGAACGCTGCGGCATGTCGAATGCGCTCGTCGATCTGGCGCGGGCGTTGGTCGGCTGGCTGCGCGGCGGCCTCGGCATGTCGGTCATCGTCGTCTCCTATTTCTTCTCCGACATCTGCGGCTCGAAAATGGCCGAGGTCTCGGCGCTCGGCTCGACATTGATGCCGCCATTGAAGCGCGCCGGGTACCGCTCCGAGGACAGCGCCTCGCTGATTGCGTCGGGCACCGCGATGGGCATGCTGGTGCCGCCGGCAATCTTCATGATCGTCATCGGCGAGGTGACCAACACCTCGGTGGTTGCGCTGTTTCTTGCCGGGTTCATCCCGGCGGCGGTGATCGGGGTGTGCCTGTGNNTTTATCTGGGCGCCTTCACCGCGACCGAGGCCGGGGCGGTCGTCGCGCTCTATTCGCTGTTGGTGGCGCGGCTCTATTACCGCAACCTGTCCTGGGCGCAGATACTGCACATCGCCTATGACAGCGCGGTGCTGACCGCGGCGGTCGTCTTCCTGCTCGCGGTCGCGACTATCTTCCAATACCTGATGGGCGTGACCGGTGTACCGGTATTGCTCGGGGAGCTGCTGAAACCGCTCGAAAGCGCGCAATGGCTGTTCCTGCTCGGTGTGGCATTGCTGACGATGGTGTTCGGCATGGTCCTCGAGGGCCTGCCGGCTGCGGTGGTGCTGATCCCGGTGGTCTTTCCGATCGCCACCAAGATCGGGGTCAACCCGATCCATTTCGACATCGTCCAGACCGCCGCGGTCGGGATCGGCCTCTTCTTGCCGCCGATGGGAGTCGGTCTGCTGATGGCATTGCGCTTTGCCGAGGTATCGGTTTCGCAGCACGCGCCCTATTACTGGCCTTATGTCCTGGCATTGCTGATCGGTCTCGTACTTATTATCTGCCTGCCCGAATTGTCGCTGACGATCCCGCGCAGCGCGGGTTTTGTTCGCTAACCAGAGGAGCCGGAGCGATGGATTTGCGCTTCACCGCCGACGAACTGGCGTTTCGCGACGAGCTTCGGGGGTTCTTCGAGACCGATCTGCCGGGCGATATCCGCGAGCGGATGCGGTTGGGCCATGCGCCGAGCAAGGAAGACACCGTCACCTGGCAGCGCATTTTGAACAAGCGAGGCTGGGCCGCCTATGGCTGGCCGAAGGAATATGGCGGCCCCGGCTGGACACCGGTGCAGCGCATGATTTTCCTCGAGGAGAACCAGCTGGCGCCCGCTCCCGAGGTGTCGTCG
>VAZT01000203.1:6031-6441 GCA_005884825.1 Alphaproteobacteria bacterium | reverse complement strand
CAGGCTTTTTCGTTCAAATACTCGCCGCGGCCGGGCACGCCCGCGGCTTCAGCCGCATGCCAAGTCCCTGACGACGTGAAGTCACAGCGGCTCGGCGAGTTGCAGATGCGTTTGGCCGCCCAACAACGCGACTTCAACTCGGCATGCATAGGGCGCACTCTGCCGGTTCTTTTGGAGAAACCCGGCCGACACGAAGGACAGCTCATCGGGCGCAGCCCGTATCTCCAAAGCGTAAATGTCCTGGCAGCGGCAGAACGGATCGGTGAGATCGTTCCGGCGCTGATCACGGCGGCGAGCGCCAACAGCCTGTCGGCCTCGATAACAGAGGTAGTCACGGCATGACCGCGCTCTCGCCCGCGGCCGGCACCGGCGAATTTGCCGAGGGGCGAACGCAACTCGAGTTCGACGAC
>VAZT01000203.1:0-6009 GCA_005884825.1 Alphaproteobacteria bacterium | reverse complement strand
AGCGTCTGAAGCGGGGACAGGAGGTGGATCTGCCGGCGGTCGAGGCGGCTATCCGGCTGGCCGAGGCGGAGCTGGGCGACAGGAGTCTAGACCTCTGGCGGGAAGACGCGGCATTCCGCACCCGCAAGCGCCGCATCTCGGCGCGCTCGCCCGGCCAGGCGGCCTACATCAAGGCGATGCGCGACAACGAGCTGGTCTTCGGTTTGGGACCTGCCGGCACCGGCAAGACGTACCTTGCGGTTGCTGCCGCAGTCGATCTACTGATGACCGGCCGCGTCGAGCGGATCATCCTTTCACGCCCGGCCGTTGAGGCCGGCGAAAGGCTGGGTTTCCTACCGGGCGATTTGCGCGACAAGGTCGACCCCTATTTGCGGCCGATTTTCGACGCGCTCAACGATATGTTGCCAGCCGATCAACTGGCGAGGCGCCTCGGCACCGGCGAGATCGAGGTGGCGCCGATCGCCTTTATGCGCGGGCGCACGCTGTCGCATGCGTTTGTCATTCTCGACGAGGCGCAAAACACGTCGCCCGTGCAGATGAAGATGTTCCTGACACGGCTCGGAGAGGGATCGCGCATGGTTGTGACCGGCGATCCAACCCAGGTGGACTTGCCCGCGGGAGCTCGCTCGGGTCTGGCCGAGGCGCTCGAGACGCTGAGCGGCGTCGACGGAATTGGCACGGTGCGGCTGACCGACCGGGATGTGGTGCGGCACGAACTCGTCGCCCGCATCGTCCGCGCCTACGAGGCGCGCGACAACGGCACGGGGCCGGGCAACTCCTAAATGAACCTGGCCTGCACGATCGAAGTCGCATTGCCCTCCGCCGGCTGGACCCGGCTATGTCCCGCCGCCGAAAGTCTCGCGCGGCGCGCCGCCGAACTTGCTCTGGCGCGCGGCACGACAGCCTTGGGACTGGCGTGGCACGGCGCTGTCGAACTCGGCATCACCCTCGCCGACGATGCCAGCCAACGACAGCTCAACCGCGACTATCGCGGGCGGGATAAACCGACCAATGTGCTGGCCTTTCCGGTCTGGGAACCCGGAACCCGGCTCCCTTCAGGGGCGCCGGTTCTACTCGGCGACATCGTGCTCGCTTTGGAGACTGTGGCGCAGGAAGCAGCCGACCAGGAGAAGCCGATTGGGGACCATCTCGTCCATCTTACCGTGCATGGCGTGCTTCACCTCCTCGGCTACGATCACCTGACGCAGGGCGAGGCCGCGGCTATGGAGTCGCTCGAGAGGTCGATTTTGGCCGAGCTGGGGGTTGCGGATCCCTATTGCGACCCGATGTCGTCAATCGAACCCGCGGAGGTTCAGCCATGAGCGCCTCGGAGCCCCCAGGTAGTAGCGCCCAATCCGGGCACGATCGGTCCTTTTCCCGTCTGCGCAACTTTCTGCGTCTGATCCGCCGCCCGCGCAACGGCGAGAGCCTGCGCGAAACCATCGACGAGATGATCGAGGAGCCGGCTGCCGACGATGCTGACTCTTTGAGCGGCCACGAGCGGCTGCTGATCGGCAATGTCCTCAAGATCCACGACCAGACGGCTGCCGACGTGATGGTGCCGCGCGTCGATATCGTGGCGCTCGACGCCGAGACGCCGTTCCCCGAAGTCGTCAAATGCATGGTCGAGCAGGGTCATTCGCGGGTTCCGGTGTATCGCGAGACGCTCGACGATGTGATTGGCTTCGTGCACGTAAAGGATGTGCTCGGCCCGGTCGCCGAGCACCGCGAGACGAAGTTGGCGCCGCTGTTGCGCAAGGTGCTGTTCGTCGCGCCGTCGGCGCCGATCCTCGACCTCCTCGTCCAGATGCGCCAAGCACGAACCCATATTGCGATGGTGGTCGACGAATTCGGCGGGATCGACGGCCTGGTCACGATCGAAGACCTGATCGAGGAAATTGTCGGTGAGATCGAGGACGAGCACGATGTGGCCGGGGCCCCGAGCCTCGTCGAGCGCAGCGACGGGAGCTTGATCGCTGATGCCCGCACACCGATAGAGGTTCTCGAGGAGCATGAAGGCGCGCGGCTGCGGCCGGACGGAGACCAGGAAGAGGTGGACACTTTGGGTGGGCTGGTCTCGAGCCTCGCCGGGCGTGTGCCGAAGCGCGGCGAAGTCATAGCTCACCCCTTGGGCATCGAATTCGAAGTGCTCGATGCCGATCCGCGGAGGATCAAACGCCTACGAGTGCGCCGACCGCCGGCGCAGACAGCAACGGGTGACGCTGCTGGTGCCTGAAGCATCGGTGTTGCGGATTCGGCCCGGCTCGCGGGTCGAGACCCCGCTCTGCCGCCTGGCCCATCGACTCGCCGTCATATCCGGCTGGCGCCGTTACGGGCTCGCCTTCCTGCTCGGCGTCTGCGCCACTGCGACGTTGCCGCCGGTCGATCTGACGCCGCTGCTGCTGGTGGCCTTTACCGGCCTCCTGTGGCTTGATGACGGAAGTACCGGACCGTGGGCGTCCTTTCGTTTGGGGTACGCCTTTGGTCTCGGTTTCTTCATCAGCGGCCTCTATTGGATCGCTGCCGCGCTCTTTGTCGATATCGCCAGCTTCTGGTGGCTGGTGCCGGTCGCCGCTGCCGGGCTCCCGGCAGCGTTCGCGCTCTATGCCGCAGCGACATTGCTGGCCACCAATCTCGCGGTCAGGCAGCTGCGCTTGCCGGGAGCGGCTCGCATCTTTGCCTTTGCGGTTGCGTGGACCGTAGCCGAATGGGTGCGCGGACACGCCCTCACTGGGCTCCCCTGGAACCTGATCGGCTACGCCTGGTCGGGCGGATTTCCCGGGGCGATTCTGATGCTGCAGAGCGTCGCGGTGCTCGGGATTTACGGGTTGAGCTTCCTGACGGTACTCGCCGCCTCTCTGCCCGCTCTTCTCGGAACAACCTCGCTGAATCCGCTTTCGCCGGGCCGGCGCTTCGCCCCGGCAGTTGCGGCGGGCCTCTTGATTGTAGTGCCGAGCCTGCTGGGCGCGGTCCGGCTGGCGGCCACACCGACTGTTGAAACCGCATATTTTCTGCGCATCGTCCAGCCGTCGATCCCGCAGACGATGAAATGGGAGCCGGCTGCGGCGCAACGTAATTTCCGCCTCCTCCTCGACCTCAGCAGCGCCCCCGAGACGCGGAAGCTTGCAGCCGTGGTGTGGCCGGAGGCGGCGACCCCATTTCTGCTCGGGCGCGATGCGGATCATCGCGGCGAGATCGCCGCCGTCGCCGCAGGTCGCGGCTATGTCATTACCGGCGCGGTGCGGACAAACCCCCCGCCGAACCCGGTCGCGCAGGTCTGGAACAGCATCGAGGCAGTGGACGGTAATCGTGAGATCGTCGCTCGCTATGACAAAGCACACCTGGTTCCGTTCGGTGAATACATGCCGCTCCGTGAGGTCTTGCCTTTGCAAAAGATTACGCCCGGGAGCCTCGACTACACCGCGGGGCCGGGGCCAAGGACGATCGAGCTGCCGGGGCTCCCGCCTTTCGCCCCGCTGATCTGCTATGAGGTCATATTCCCGGGCGCCATCGTCGACGAACACGACCGCCCGGCATGGATTCTGAATGTCACGAACGATGCCTGGTATGGACGTACCTCCGGTCCCTATCAGCACTTTGCGATCGCCCGCACCCGTGCCGTGGAAGAAGCGTTGCCGCTGGTGAGGGTTGCGAACAACGGCGTGAGCGGGATCGTCGACGGGGTGGGTCGGGTCGTCGCGCGGATCGACTTGGATACCGTCGGTTATGCCGATCTCCCGCTGCCCGCGGACATGTTGGCGCCGACGCCCTATTCCCGCGGCGGCGATTGGATATTGTTGGCACTCCTGTGCCTCGGCCTCCTTCCGGCTGCGTTGACGGCGTCCCGCAAGCGCAACATTTAGCCTCCCGTTAATACTCCTTGTTGACCGCCGTCGATCGCGTGCCTTATCAAATCACTTCCGCTGCTTTGCGCTAGTGCTCCACCGATGGCGATGCAACAACAGCCCCGGCGGCCGGGCCGCCAAAAAGGCGACAAGCCGAACCCGATCGATATTCATGTCGGCTCCCGCGTGCGGCTCCGCCGAAACATGCTCGGCCTCAGCCAAGAAAAGCTGGGAGAGGCGATCGGATTGACCTTTCAACAGGTCCAGAAATACGAGCGAGGCGCCAACCGGATCGGCGCCAGCCGGTTGCATGATCTCAGTCGCGTGCTGGACGTCCCGGTCTCGTTCTTCTTCGACGACATGGACCCGGTACGCGCCCCGGCGATCCCGGCAGGATTTGCCGAACCTGCGGCCGAAGCGTTCGACTCCGATCCGCTGCGCCGGCGTGAAACCGTCGAGCTGGTCAGCGCCTATTACCGGATCGACGATCCGGCTCTGCGCCGCCGTCTGTTCGATCTCGCAAGGGCTCTGGCCGGCGGCGGCGAACGATTTTCGGGGGAATAGCGCTTCTGCTCGGCCAGGTGGAAAATTGGGCTTGACGCTCAACAAGCAAGATTGCATCAACGCCGAAGTGCTACCCTTCAATTTTGACGCTCTCGGGAAAGGCAGTCCTTTGGCCAATCGGGATTACGTATTCACGAGCGAATCTGTGTCGGAGGGGCATCCCGACAAAATTTGCGACCGCATTTCCGACGCGATCGTCGACACTTTTTTGGCGGCCGAGCCGGAAGCTCGCTGCGGTGTCGAGACGCTGGTCACGACCAATCGCGTGGTGCTCGCCGGAGAAGTCCGCGGTCCCGCCGCAATCACCGGCGAAAGGCTGATCGAGGTGGCGCGCGACGCGATCCGCGAGATCGGCTACGAGCAGGAGAACTTTCATTGGCGCTCGGCGGCGATCAAATGCCTGATCCACGGCCAGTCTTCCGACATCGCGCAGGGAGTCGACGCGTCGTGCAACAAAGACGAGGGCGCCGGCGATCAAGGCATGATGTTCGGCTACGCCTGCCGCGAAACGCCGGAATTCATGCCGGCGCCGATCTTTTACGCGCATGCCATCCTGCGTTCCCTGTCCGAGGCGCGGCACGCCGGGGAGACACCGCTGTTGGGCCCCGACGCGAAGAGCCAGGTGACGCTGCAATACATTGACGGCAAACCCGTTCGGGCGGCGAAGGTCGTCGTCTCGATCCAACATTCCGACCGGATCGAAACAGAGGAGGTGCGCGAGATCGTGCGGCCGTACGTGGTCGCAACGCTGCCAGAAGGCTGGATGTGCCAGGAAGAGCATTTTCTCGTCAACCCGACCGGCCGGTTTGTGATCGGCGGCCCCGACGGAGACGCCGGGGTCACCGGCCGTAAGATTATCGTCGACACCTATGGAGGCGCCGCGCCGCACGGCGGCGGCGCATTCTCCGGCAAGGACCCGACCAAGGTCGACCGCTCGGGCGCTTATGCCGCACGCTATCTCGCCAAGAACGTCGTTGCCGCCGGGCTTGCCGAACGCTGCACGATCCAGATTGCTTATGCGATCGGCGTCGCCAAGCCGCTGTCGTTCTATGTCGATACCGCGGGTACCGCCGACGAGCAAAAGCTCGCCGCGGTCCTGCAGGGGCTGGTGGATCTGTCGCCGCGCGGCATCCGTACGCATCTTAGTCTGAATAAGCCGATTTACCGACGTACCGCCGCCTACGGCCATTTTGGCCGCCGGCCCGACCCCGATGGCGGTTTCTCGTGGGAGAGGCTTGATCTAGTGGACGAGCTGCGGCGCGCCTTCTGAGCATACCGGGCTGCGAGCCGGAGCGGCGTCATCCGGTCTTCGGCCGCCGCCGCGGGCGGGCGCTGCGGCCCGGACAAAAGACCCTCATCACCGAATTGCTGCCGCGGCTGGCGATAAATCCTCCGCCATCCGGTCGCCTCGACACCGCTGGTCTCTTCGGTAACGCACGCTTCTCGATCTGGCTAGAGATCGGTTTCGGCGGCGGCGAGCATCTCGCGCAATTGGCCGAGCAGCATCCGCAAACCGGGTTCATCGGCTGCGAAGTATTCGAGAACGGGATAGTCAAGCTGCTTGCGCAGATCGAGCGGCGGCGGCTCGACAATATTCGGA
>VAZT01000202.1 GCA_005884825.1 Alphaproteobacteria bacterium | reverse complement strand
CGAGAGCTGTTGCCAGGCTTGCGCCGTTGTCGGCGAAGATCTCGGCACTGTGCCCGATGGGTTTCGCGACACCATGCATTCGGCCAACATATTGTCGTACCGAATTTTCGTCTTTGAGCGCAGAAATGATGGGACATTCGTGCCGCCGACCCAATACCCGGCGCTGGCCGCAGCTTCGCCGGCGACTCACGACATCGCAACCCTGAAGGGGTTCTGGTTGGGTGCCGATATCGTTTGGCGCCGGCGTCTTGGACTTTACCCCGACCGGCATGCCGAGGAGGCCGAGGCAGCCGAGCGCCACCGCGACCGGAGTCTGTTGCTCGCCGCGCTCGTTCGGGAAGGGTTGATTGAAGCCGCCCAAATAGAGGAATTTCTCCCTGAAGGCGGCAGCGCAGTCTATACGACCGATCTCGCGGACGCCATCCTCGCATATCTCGGTCGCTCGCGCGCTCGTCTGATGCTGGTTCAGCTCGAGGACGTGCTCTCCGAGGCCGAGCAGGCGAATTTGCCCGGTACCACCGATGCGCATCCCAACTGGCGCCGGCGTTTGTCCCGCAGCCTCGAGGAGATCGACCGCGGCTTCGAGTTGCGGCACGTCGCGGCGCTGATCGAGGAGGCGCGCCTGGGCGCGGCGACGGAATGAAGAAACCGAGCGTGATGACCCGCATGTCTTCGAAGAAAGCGATTATATTAGCGTCATGACGAGCTTGGGTATGAGCCGCGGGATCCCGGGTTACCCTGGCGGTCTACCCAGGGGGTCGGCGGGGGAGGCGGGGCCCGTGCCTCCCCGCCCGCTCCCCCTCGCCGGGCACCTGCCGAAGACATGAGGACATACTGGGCTCGGCCAAAACGCGCGGCGAGCTTTCCATATTTGCACAGAAGCGGCAGCTGATGTAACTGAAGGCTGAGGTATTCTGGTTCCGGCCGGCGCCGGGGGGACAGCATGGCCAAATCGACAGGTCGTGGGGCAGGTATACAAGCGCTTGCAGTTTTGAAGCACCGGCTTGCGGAGGCGTTCGGCTTCGCTCTGTTGCTGGCCTGCTTTTTGCTCTTCCTGTCATTGTTCACCTATGACCCGCGTGATGGATCGCTGAACACCGCCGTCGACGCGGTGCCTCACAATTTCCTCGGCCACGATGGAGCGGTGCTGGCCGACCTCTTGTGGCAGAGTCTTGGGCTCGCATGCTTCTTGATCCCTCTGCTCCTGCTCGCCTGGTCGTTTCGACTTGTGCTGCACCGCCCGCTGCGGTCCGCCTGGACCCGATTGGCGCTCCTTCCGGCGATTCTTACGCTGGGGGCGGTGGCGCTTTCGATCCTCGATCTCGGAGCGCTCTCTCCGCCGGCGGGCCCCGGCGGCGCCATTGGATGGGTTATGGAGCGCCTCTTGGTGCGCTCCGGGCTCGGCACCGCGGTGTTGCCTATTTCGATGGCGGCTGCGGCGATTGCCGGCCTCCTGTTGCTGGCTACCATGGGGCTGTCTCTGCGAGATTGGCGCGCGATTGGTGCGGGCGCTGGGCGGGGTGCTACACGCCTCGCCGAGCTTTCCGGGAGCGGTTCGGCCGAGGCCAGCTCTCTGCTTGCCCGGGTTTGGCGCCGTGGGCAAAAATCGCGTCTCGCGCGCAACCCGGAGACCGATCGCCGCTCCGATGCTCACGAGGTGCGGCACCCGCCGGTGGTCACGCCGTTACCCAGCCGGCGCGAACCCCGGCTCAACCAAGCGCGTGACCGAGGCGGGCTCGTTCGTTTCATCGCGCCGGCGGCGAGGCCGTCCGCACCAGGAAAACGTTCCGAAGGAGAGCGCCAGCCGGCGCTTGACCTCGAACCCGAGCAGCAGCCGATACTGCCCTCACTCGATCTTCTGATGAAGCCGCCGGTGGCCAAGGCTGAAGCGATCAACGAGGAAGCGCTGGAAAAAAACGCCCGGCTGCTCGAGACAGTGCTCGATGATTTTGGCGTCCGCGGTCAGATCGTTCAGGTTCGCCCGGGGCCGGTCGTCACATTGTACGAGTTCGAGCCGGCCCCCGGAATCAAGGCGTCGCGGATCATTGGTCTTGCCGACGACATTGCTCGCTCGATGAGCGCCATTTCGGTTCGCGTCGCGGTGGTTTCGGGCCGAAACGTGATCGGCATCGAGCTCCCCAACCGCAAGGCGGAAACGGTGTTTCTGCGCGAACTGCTCGATTCGCCGGTTTACGAGAGCCACCCCGGACGCCTCGCGCTAATCCTGGGCAAGGACATTTCCGGTGAGCCGGTGCTGGCCGACCTCGCGAAGATGCCGCATCTGTTGATCGCCGGCACCACTGGGTCCGGCAAATCGGTCGGCATCAACACGATGATCCTGTCGATCCTGTACCGGATGTCGCCGGACCGCTGCAAATTCATCATGATCGACCCGAAAATGCTCGAACTCTCCGTCTATGACGGCATTCCGCACCTCCTCGCGCCGGTAGTCACCGATCCGCGGAAAGCGGTGCTGGCGTTGAAATGGACGGTGCGGGAGATGGAGAACCGCTACCGCAAGATGTCAAAGCTCGGAGTCCGCAATATCGACGGGTTCAACGCCCGTCTGGCCGATGCCGAGGCCAAGGGTGAAAGCGTGATCCGGGAGGTCCAGACGGGGTTCGATCCCGAAACGGGGAAGCCGATTTTCGAACCGCAGCCGTTCGATACCAGCGAATTGCCGCTGATCGTCGTCGTTGTCGACGAAATGGCGGATCTGATGATGGTCGCGGGTAAGGAAATCGAGACGGCGATCCAGCGTCTGGCACAGATGGCCCGAGCCGCTGGGATTCACCTGATCATGGCGACGCAACGCCCGTCCGTCGACGTCATCACCGGCACGATCAAGGCGAATTTCCCGACCCGCATCAGCTTTCAGGTGACGTCGAAAATCGACAGCCGCACGATCCTCGGCGAAGGCGGCGCCGAGCAGCTCCTCGGCCGGGGCGACCTTCTCTATATGGCAGGCGGCGGACGCATCACCCGCGTGGATCCGCTGAGTGGGGACGAGGATGGCCAATCGGCCGACAACCTCTATGCCCAGGCGGTGGCGATGGTCTGTCGCGAGCGCAAGGCGTCCACGAGCTTTGTCCAGCGTCATCTTCAGATCGGCTACAATCGCGCCGCCCGAATCATCGAGCGTATGGAAACGGAAGGCATTGTCACTCCCGCCAATCATGTCGGAAAACGCGAGGTTCTGGCGCGCGGCGGCGAATGACCGCAATTGAAGCCCCAGTTGGCCAGGGTCATCTACCTCTCGCTGTTTGGCATAGAGGCGCGGAGGCGGGATGATCGGTATCGAGGAGCGCCGACGGCCGTGGCGATTCCTCGGCGATTCCGTCTCGATGAACCGCCGGGTCGTGCTCGCGGCCTATTTTGCATTTGCTGCGGCGCGGCTTTCGGCGGTCGCCGCCGCTACACCGCCCGCCGCTGTCGCCCTGACGCCGCAGGATAACGCGGATCTGCAGCGAATTGCTGCTTATTTAGACAGTATTCGTACGATGTATGCCAAGTTTCGGCAGATTGCCTCGGGCGGCAGTATCGCCACGGGGCAGCTCTGGATGGCGCGACCTGGCCGGATGCGCTTTGAATATGATCCGCCCTCGCCAATTCTGCTCCTCGCCGACATGTTTTACGTCTACTACGTCGACAAAGAGCTGATCCAGATGTCCAAAGTCGGGCTGAAGTCGACGCCCGCTTGGCTTCTTCTCCGTGATCCGATCACGTTTGGCGATCTTATCGTGACCCGCTTCGAGCGGGGCGCGAACACCATAAGGCTGACCGTTGTCGAGAAGGCCGAGCCGGACAATGGCAGTTTGACCATGGTGTTCAGCGACAACCCGCTCGCATTGCGGCAATGGTCGATTGTGGATCAACAGCGTAAGACCACTACGGTTTCACTTTACGATGAGCGATTCGGTATGGCGCTCGACCCCAAGCTGTTTGTATATCAGGATCCCTATGCCGCCTCGCGCCGCCAATACGAGCCTTGAGCCGAGCCCGATGCCCGCCGGTCATCTGCCGATTATCGGTATTCCCAGCTGCATGCGTACGGTCAATGAGCGGGTTTTCCACGGAGTCAACGAGAGATATCTGAATGCGGTCATCGATGCGACCGGTTGTCTGCCGATTTTGATCCCCGCGATAGGTTCGAAGGTCGATGTCTGCGTGATGCTCGACAGGCTCGACGGTTTGCTGCTGACCGGAAGCCCTTCGAATGTCCATCCGAGTCGATACGGCGGCGAGCCGAGTCACCCGGAAACCCTGCACGATCCAGAGCGCGACTCAACGACTTTGCCGCTGATTCGCGAAGCGGTTCGGCGTGACCTGCCGATTCTGTCAATCTGCAGAGGTATCCAGGAGTTGAATGTCGCGCTCGGTGGCACTTTGCACCAGCGAGTCCACGAGCTGCCCGGCCGTCTCAACCATCGTTCGCGGAAAGATTCGCCGGATGGCCCTTACGGGCCAGCCCATAGTGTGACGCTGAACCCGGGTGGGCTCTTAGCGTCGCTCGCCGGCACGACTGAGGTGATGGTGAATTCCCTGCACTCGCAAGGGATTGATCGCCCCGGGCCCGCGCTGCGCGTCGAGGCGGTTGCGCCCGACGGTCAAATTGAAGCGGTGAGTCTCCCGGAGGCCAGGTTCGTCGTCGGCGTGCAATGGCATCCCGAGTACAAAGTGCTCGAAAATCCGCTATCCAAGGCACTATTTAGGATGTTTGCCCAGGCGTGCCGTCATGCAGCCTGTGCGGGAGCTACGGTTGCGACGCGCGCGGCCTGAGAGAGGCCGGGTTTAGTTCCGCAGATTAGTATGCATTTTCTCCGCTTCCGATATGCAGAAATGCAAGTTTGTTTTTATTCGCCTGCACCCCATCTGCATCACTCGGAAGCGGAGAGAGTTACCAAACTCTCTTTAGAACGGTCCCGTTTCCCCTGCGGGCCCGATTTCCCCCAAACGCTTCTGACATGCAGGCGCCCGGTCTTCCCCCCCGACCGGGCGCCATTGTTTTTGCGGGTCCGGCGATGCTGCGAGCCCCAGCAGGCGGCCATGCCGTGATGTTGCGCGTGGTCAGTTGGAACATCAATTCGATCCGGCTGCGCGTCGACAACGTCCGGCAGCTCGTGGCGGAATGGGCACCGGACGTCTTATGCTTGCAGGAAACCAAGACTCCCGATGAGCGCTTTCCGCGCGAGGAGTTCGAGACGCTCGGCTATCGCCATATGCTGGTTCACGGGATGAAGGGGTATAACGGCGTGGCAATCCTGTCGCGCGCGCCGTTCGCATCGGCTGGAACGAAAGCCTGGTGCCACCGCGCCGATTGCCGCCATGCTGTCGTCGAGTTGCCCGACGGCATCGAGCTTCACAACATCTACGTTCCGGCCGGCGGCGATGTCCCGGATCCGGAAACGAACCCCAAATTCGCCCACAAGCTGCAGTTTCTCGAGGAGCTTACGGATTGGTTCAAGACAGAGCGGCAGAATGGCCGCGCCATGATCGCGGTGGGAGATCTCAACATTGCACCGTTAGAGACGGACGTGTGGTCGCATAAGCAGCTCCTGACGGTGGTCAGCCACACCCCCGTCGAGGTGGAGCGACTCGGACGGTTGCAGCAAGCCGCCGCTTTTGTCGACGCGGTGCGGCACTTCGTGCCGCCGCAGCAGCGTCTGTACACCTGGTGGAGCTACCGCGCCCGCGACTGGTCAGCTTCAAATCGCGGGCGCCGCCTCGATCATATATGGGTCAGCCCGTCTCTTGTCGCCGCGCTCAGCGAAGCGCGGGTGCACCGCGACAGTCGCGGCTGGAGCAAGGCGTCGGACCATGTCCCGGTCATGGTGACGATCGGCGGCTGATACGCTGGTATAGATTATATCGACCCGACTCGATCCCGTCCGGCAGCGGGAGAGCGCGTAACTCATCGGCAGTCAACGCTGGTTCGCTGACCAGCAGTCCGTTCAGCCGCAAAAGTGGGACGATCAGTGGGGTGATCTGATCGGCGAGCGCCTTGCTCGCCGCGATCTCGCCGTTTCCGGGATCGAGATGCGCAAGCACCACACGCTCGGCAAGCCGGGCCCGCACGGCCGGCAGCGTCTCGCGCATATCGCCGAGCAAGAGAAATTGAGAAGGCGGAACACAGCCAGGATGGGCTGCAACGGTGCGCTCGCAGACATAAATGTTGCGTTGCGGGAAGAGCTTTCGGAGATGATCGTAGGTCCGGCCGTTGCCGAGGCCGAGTTCCAGCACTTCACCATCCAGCCCCCCGACCAGGTCGGCGGCCAATTCGAGGCAAGCACGCTGCGCCTCGAGGCGACGAATAAAGCTGTCCAGCCGGCTCACCGGTATTACGCGGCAATGCCGGCGGTTTCGCGCAACTTTTTCAATTCGGCGAGAGCGGCGCTCAGCTGATTGTTCGTCAATTCAACCCGGTGCGCCAACTCCTGCATGATCGAGACCGCCATGTTGGGGAACTCGCGCACCATACGCATGAACGGTTCCTTCGAGATGCGCAGCGCGATGACGCGGTCTTTGGCGCGGACCGTCGCCGCGCGGGGCACATTACCCAATATGCCCATTTCACCGACGATCTCATTGGCGCCTAGCGTGGCTACGACTACCGGTCCAGACGGTGTTTCGAGAATGACCTCTGCCCGCCCGTCGATGATCAGATAGGCCGCGTCGGCCTGGTCGCCCTGCCGCACCAGATTCTTGCCGGGATCAAACCCGACCCGCTCGCTCATGAACGCGAGCAGCTTCAGCTTGGAGGCCTCGATCTCTGCAAAGAACGGGACACGCCGCAGCAGTTCGAATTCCTGTTTGAGGCTCATTTCCTCCCTCCTCGGGTTCGTTTTGCCATTGCTTCCTTCACTCGGCCGCCACCAGCAGGGACATCAGCGAATCGTTGCCTTGCAACTCCGAGACCCTACCCTGCTCTTGCAGCTTTCCGCCGCTCAAGATGAGAACGCGATCGAAATTCCGGGCGAGGCTCGCCCGATGCAGCACCCAAATGATCCCCCGCCCGGCAAATTCCTCTCTCAAGCCATTGGTGATCTTGGCCTGGTCTTGGCCGTCGAGGGCAGAAGTCGCCTCGTTGAGAATCAGGAGGTCGGGACGTTTCAGCACGGCGCGGACGATTGCGGCCTTCTGCCGTTGCGCAACGGATAAACGTGATCCGCCGGTGCCAACGTTGTAGTCGAGACCAACATCGATGATGATCTGGCGGAGCGACAACTCGTCGATCACTTCGCCGAGGACCTTGGGGATTTGGGCTGGCGCATCCGCTTCACCATAGGCGATCTTACCAAACAAAATATTATCTTGGACGGAGGCGGCCGCGTTGTAGCGCTCGGGATCGAAGAACTCGATCTGCTGCCGCGCTTTTGGTGGAAGATTGGCGCGAAATACCGTGCGCGCTTCGAGCAGCCGGCGTTGCATCACATCGTCGACAACGTCCAGCCGGTGTCGCGCCGGGACCAGTTTGAAGGGTAGCGACAGAAGCTTCGCCCGATCGTGCTTTGCGAGGGCCGGGGTTCCCCCTTCACCGATCCGGCCGAGGATAGCGACGAACTCGGGGAGATCATTGGCGCTGATGAAGCTGAACTGCTCGAAGAATTCGTGATCAGCCGGCAGGTCGGCGAACATTTCGATCATCGTCTCCGCCACCTGCTTGCCGGCGGCGACCAGATCTTCGATCAGGCCGACCTGTCCCAAAACCTGCAGCACGTAGTCGTTGTCTGCGAGTGCTGCGAAATCGAAGACAGGGCCGATCGGCGTGCCAAACAGCAAGTTCTCGGCCACCGACGCGTTGAGATTGAACCGCTCGGGATCGTAAGTCTCGACGAGGTTGGTAATTCCGTCCTCGGCAAGCCGGCGAGCGAGTGCCTTCCGGGCCTCCAGCAAGCGCATGGCGGCTTCGGGATCAACCTCGGGATCCAGTCGCCAACGCAGCCCCAATGAATAAATCGCCTGGTCGAGATCGAGACGGACGAGCACCTCGGTGATGCGCCGCGACAGTGCGTTCGCATCTTCAACCCCAGCAGCCTCGTAATCGATCCAATCGGCATGAATATCGAAATCGATATTTCCCGAGCGTTGAGCCTCGTAGGTTTGCCGAGCCCGGCGTTTGCGAGCATCCGCGGTATGATTGGCCGGTCGCACAGGAATGTGACGAAGACCGAACAACAAATTGTCGCGCAGAGTGCCGGCGAACAAGTATGGCGCCGCGCCGACATATCCAATCCGGCGCCCGATCACCGCCGTCGGAAGCTTCGCCAAATCGAGCCCGCCAATTGTGACGCGCCCACCGGTAGGTGCGATCAAGCGGGCGAGCAACAAGGCGAGTTCGCTCTTCCCGCTGCCGCCCTGTCCGATGATCGCGATATGGTCGGCGAGCGAAACCGTGAAGCTGATCCCATCGAGAACGCGGCTGCCGTCCTCCTCGGCAAAAGCCAAATTAACCACCGAAAGTTCGCCGCTGAGGGGTATCGAAGTTTGCGGCTCCGCCATCTGCAAACGGGCGTCGATCATTCCGGCGGGTTGGAACTGTTCTACGATTTGCTCGTATTTGATGCGCGAATCCTCTTTAATCTGGTAAAAATCCAACAGTTCCTTCCACGGGGAGGCCAAATCTTTGTATGCCGCCAACACCGCAACCAGGGCGCCAAAAGAAAGATTGCCGCGGATAACTAGATAACCGCCGATGGAATAGAAGAAAAAAGGTGTAAGCTGCGCAATAAAATTATTCAGGAATTTTACAAAAAACTTGCGTTGGTAAATCTCGAACCGTATGTCGTAGATCGTGCCCAAAAGATGGGCGAAGACTGTCAATTGCCGTTTCACCGCGTCGTGGGCATGAATGTCGACAATGCCAGCCGCCGACTCGTGAACCCTGTCGGCCACTTCGCGCACCGTGCGGACACGGCGTTTCCCGAGCTGATTCACCTTGCGTTGCAGTTTCGGGATCGCATAACCCTGCACCGGGTAAAGCGCGACCGCCGCCGCACCGAGCACGGGGTCCTGCATGAACATGAATACTATTATCGTCAGTAGTGTTCCCCCCTGGAACGCCGGCGTTACAAAAGCATCGCCGATAAAACCCCCGAGCGATTCGCACTCCG
>VAZT01000201.1 GCA_005884825.1 Alphaproteobacteria bacterium | reverse complement strand
TATATATCGGGCAAGCTTCAGACAGATGAGGGCGTACTCGGTGATCAGGCCATCGCGATCGTGCCCGTCGAAATTCTGTGCCTCTAACAATCGGCGACTAACCAAAGGCGGGCATTTATTAAGCATGCTCGCTTCGATGTTTCCTTTCAATTCGCCTTCTTCGAAGGAGTGACCAATGGCCGAGGAAGATCACAGCACCAACCAAGGCGCTGCGCCCCCTTCGATCGAGCTGCTGATTGAACGTTGGTGGGCCGACCATTTCCCGGGCTCGGCAGTCGCCCGCGACACGCAGGCCTGGAATATCGCCCACACTGCCAAAGAGATGCTGAAGCGGCTCTTGAAGGGGAGTAAATGACATGCAATTAAGCTTCGGCTCCGGTGCGGTATGGGGAGAACGCACCGATGTAATCGGGTCGGGCATCGGTCCACGACAATTCGGCGTGCTGCAGGATATACAGATCGATTTCGACTGGAGCGACAAAGAGCTCTATGGCCAGCTTCAGTTTCCAGTGGCAATAGCCCGTGGGCAGGGAAAGATAGTCGGGAAAGCCAAATTCGCGCAGATCCTCGGTTTGCTGTATTCGGATATTTTTTTCGGAGTGACGCCAGCTACGGGGCAGTTCGCCGTCTCGCAGCTGGAGGCCGCGACGGTTCCGGCGACGACGCCCTACACCGTCATTCCCGCCAATGCGGCGAGCTACAATGATGATCTCGGCGTCAGCTACGCCGGAAGCGGCAAGCGTTTCAACCGAGTGACCACGCCTTCGACCGCCGGCCAATACTCGGTCAACTTCGCTACCGGCGCGTATATTTTCTCATCTGCCGACGCTAGTGCCGCGATCTTGATCTCGTACACCTACAATGTCGCGACAAGCGGCAACAGGGTAACCCTCGCGAACCAGCCGATGGGTATTACTCCTACCTTCAAGGCGACGTTTTACACTGCCTACAACGGCAGCGGCACCGCGCTCCGCCTGAACGCATGCACGGCAAATAAATTGTCACTGCCGACTAAGCTCGATACTTGGACGATTAGCGAGCTCGATTTCATGGCTTTTGCTGACGCTTCGGGGACGATCGGCTATCTAAGCACGGTGGAGTGATGGTCCCCGGTGTGGCGGTCGCAATGGGCGGCCAGGATTGGATAGTGCCGCCGCTTACTCTCGGCCAGCTCCGCCGGTTGATGCCCAAGGTAAGACAACTGACCGAAATTGGCGTATCGATGGGCGAAGCGCAAATCAACGTGCTGATCGACATCGTTGCCGCGGCGCTGCAGCGCAATTATACCGAGATGACGCCGGACAAAGTCGAAAACCTGCTCGATCTCGGGAATGCTAGTGCCGTCCTGAATGCCGTCCTGACCGGCTCCGGGCTGAAGCCAGGCGGAGCCGCTATGGGGGAAGCGTCTGCCCCCGGGACCAGCCCGGGGGCAGACGGTGCGCGCGCCAGGTCAGTTTCGGACGTGATTTCGGAGACGCTGAACCCTGGCGAGAAATCTATGGTCTCCTCGCGACCGCCTGTGGATACAGCTACCCCGTAATTGACGAGATGACGCTCTTCCAGATCGAAGAGCTGACATGCTACTGGGCACAACACCCTCCGTTGCACCTGCTGATCGCGGCCTATCTGGGTGTCGGCAAAACTAAAAATGCACTGTTGCCGTCGACGTCGATGGGACAAGGGCAGCAACCGAACTCGGACTCCGGTTCGTTGCTCGCTCAGCTGGGGCCCGGGTTTGATGCCGGAGAGGTCGATGCTGGACTTTCGCCCGTAGTCCTCGATTTTGCCGAACTCCGCCTTCGGGCAGGAATTCCAGACTAGGCATCCGCAGAAATTAGAACAATTCGCAAGCAGCGGCGAAGGCAGTTTGTTAGCGAGAGGCTATAATGGCCGATATTGAAACCAGCGTTGTTATCAGCGCGCAAATTGACGGCCTCCGATCCGGAATGGAGGCCGCATCAAATTCTGTTCAAGCAGCGACCGATGCGATGCGCGCCCAACTTGCCGGGCTTGGCGACATTGCCCAGCAGGCGCAGTCGCAGCTTAACGCCGCTACCAGTCAAATCGGAACCGGCGTCGGTGCGCTGCAAACGAAAGCTGCCGACCTCGCGGGGTCTCTAGGCACCGGCATAGCGCCCAATAGCGCCTCTGATGAAAAGCGGTGGGAAGAACAGCTGGTCGCGTATCAGAGGTTTCAGACCGACAAGGAACAGCTCGATTACCGGGCAGTACAGACCAGCCAAAGAACCTGGCAGAGCCTGATGCAGCCGATCCAGCGTGCCTTCGATACCTCGATCACCGGCATGATATTGGGTACAACAACGTTGCAGAAGGCGGTAGCGAATATCGCGCAATCGATAGTTGCCGAATTCGTCAACCTCGGCGTCAAAATGGTTACCAACTGGATCGCAAGTGAGCTCGCCATGACAACCGCAACCGAGGCCGGCGCTGCGGCTCGCACCGCGGCCGATAGTGGAGGAATGGCGGCCGGACTGGCGATCAAGGCCGCAAATGCGATCAAGAGCATCGCAACCGATTCAGCGCAGGCGTTCTCGGGCATCTTTGCATTCCTGGCTCCGATTATGGGACCGGCGGCGGCCGGGCCTGCCGCGGCCGGAGAAGCCACTGTGATGGCCGCCGCCAGCGGCATCGCTTCCGCAGCGGGCGGCTGGATGGTCCCATCGGACCAGCTCGCCATGGTGCACCAGAACGAAATGATCCTGCCGGCGAACATAAGCCAAGGCCTTCAGAACATGATCTCCGGCAATGGCGGAGCTGGCGCTGGTGCGGTCGTGGTCAACGTTTCGGCGATCGACAGTCAAGACGTTAAGCGGTTTTTCCAGAGCAATGGAAGCCTCCTCGTCAACGCGGTTAACAAGGCGATGCGTAACGGCTCAATGCTGCGGAGCGCGTGATGGCGCTGATTTTTCCGGCGTTGCCCGGGCTCGCCTGGAGCGTCACCAAAACCCCGACCTTTCAGACGCGCATCCAGCGAGCGGTATCCGGGCGCGAATTGCGGGCGCTCGATTATCCCTTTCCACTTTGGCAGTTTGCGCTGGTCTACGACTTCTTGCGCGACAGCCCGGGAGCTGGTTACGACGAACTGAGGACTCTGCTCGGATTCTTTATGCTCTGCCAGGGAGCGTTCGGCACATTCCTTTTTCAGGATCCCAGCGATTCCCAAGTCATCGGGCAGCAGATTGGCGTCGGGAATGCGAGCACGACCGCCTTCCAGCTCCAGCGCGCAATGGGTGCGACCCTGCCCGGTGGCGGCTTCTTGGAACCGATCACCGCACCGAATATCGTGCGTGCGATCTACTTTAATGGAATTACGCAAGACCCGACGACCTACAACGTCGATCTGGCTACCGGGCTGGTGACATTCGGCATTGCTCCAAGCAGCGGGATGACCATCACCGCTGATTTCACTTATTACTTTCGCTGCCGGTTCGTTGACGACAAATACGACTTCGAAAATTTCATGTTTCGGTTGTGGCAGTTGAAGAAGCTGACATTTATCTCGGTGCGTTCATGAGGGCGGCCAGCCCTGCTCTGATAGCGCTGCTCGCGAGCAGCGACCGGTTCATCATGGCGGACCTCTACACGATCACTCTCGTAGGCGGATCTGTACTGCGCTATTCGGCGGCTCCGACTGCGCTATTCGCGAATGGCTACACCTTTGCGCTGGGTCCTAAATTCGAGCGCTCTAAGACGAAGATCGTCATCGGCACCCAGGTCGACGAACTCGAAGTCAAGATCTATACCGAACCGACGGATCTGATCGGCGGCCAACCGTTTCTGCAGGCGGCCTGGCAGGGGCAACTGGACGGCGCACTCCTGCACCTCGAACGGGCGTTCATGCCGAGCTATGGCGACACGAGCCCAGGAACTGTGGTCCTCTTCGCTGGTCGCATTTCGGATATTGATTGTTCCCGTACCGGCATCGAGCTCAAATGCCGCTCGCATCTCGAGCTTCTGAATATCCAGATGCCGCGCCGGCTGTGGCAGTCATCTTGCACTCACACCTTTGGCGACGCGATGTGCCGGTTCGACCGGTCCAGCATGCAGGTGACATTTTCGGCCGGGCCCGGCTCGAGTGAGGCGCAAATCGCGACCTCCCTCAGTCCAACTCCGCCGAACCTGTATATCCAAGGAACCGTAATTGGCGTGACGGGAGCAAATGCCGGTGCGAGCCGCACGGTAGCAAACATGGCGGCGGGCTCGATTTATGTAAGGCTGGCATTTCTCTCGCCCATCCTGGCGGGCGACCAATTCCAACTGCTGCCAGGTTGCGACCGCACGCTTTCGACCTGTAAGGATGTCTTTAATAATGTGATTCACTTCGGCGGCTTTCCGCACATCCCGACGCCGGAGACTGCGGTATGAGCCAACGCCGGCGGGTAGTCGCCGAGGCTAAAACCTGGCTGCGGACCCCTTATCACCACATGGGCAGGATCAAAGGCGGTGGCACCGATTGTCTGATGCTGCTCGCTGAGGTCTATGAGGCAGCGGGCGTGATCCGGCGTGTCGATGTGCCATTTTATCCTCCCGACTGGAACCTGCATCGCGACTCGGAGCGCTATCTCCAAGGTTTGATGCGTTACGCCCGCGAGATTGGCGGACCACCTCAGGACGGTGATGTGGCAGTCTTCAAGTTTGGTCGTTGCTTCGCGCATGGCGCGATCGTCGTTTCCTGGCCGCGGCTGATACATGCCTGGTGCGATGCGGGGGTCGTCTTTGCCGATGGTGGCCAACCGCCGCTCATCGGTCGTCAAGTACGATTTTTTGACCCGTTTCCAGTACCCGGGTTCTGACCGTTAGCCATGGGCGGGATCCTGAGCGGGGCATCGAATGCCAAGCAGCAAAAAGCAGTCGGTGCGCTGCAGTTTCAAACATCACAGCACGGCGGGGTGATCCCGCTAGTCTACGGAACCACCCGGGTGACGCCAAACCTGATCGACTACGACGACTTCAAGGCGACCCCTGCGCATCAGGGGAGCGCGGGTAAGGGCGGCGGTGGAGGAAAAGGAGGCGGGCAACAATACAAATATAGTGCGTCGGTGATTATGGGGCTGTGCCAGGGCCCGATTGCCGGCATTGCCACCGTATGGTGGGACAAGAATGTCGGAACGCTGTCCTCGTTGCCGGCCGCGGTTTATCTCGGAGGCGACGGGCAGGCAGCAGATCCGTATTGGGAAACGCGGCATCCCGACAAGGCTCTCGGCTACTCCGGAACCGCAACTGTGGTGGCTAACAATTTCGCGATGGGCAACACCGCCACCCTTCCGAATTTCTCCTTCGAGGTGGAAGGCTTGCTGTCGCTGAGCGGGACCAACGGGTTTGACGCAAATCCCGCTGCGATTGTCTCCGACTTTCTCACCAATCCCCGTTACGGAGCCGGCTTCCCGGTCGCCAATCTGGGTGACCTCAGTCTCTATTCATCGTATTGCCAGGCTCTCGGCCTTGCGCTGTCGCCGATGCTGGACACGCAGCAAGAAGCGCAACAGCACCTCGGCGATACCGTGAAACTCACGAACAGTGCCATTGTGTGGTCGGGCGGACTGTTGAAGATCATCCCCTATGGCGATCAGCCGGTCACTGGCAATGGCGCCGCCTACGCCCCAAACACGACCGCGCTTTATAGCCTCGGCGAGGATGATTTCATCATCCAGCAATCGAGTGTCGGGGGTAGCTCGGGAGTGTCGCCCGGCGGTCCGGCACTGCGGTCGGGTTCGGGTCCGATCACCGGCGGGTTCGGCGACGATCCGGTCCGGGTCGTGCGGTCGACGCCTGCAGACGCCAACAACTCGATCCAATTGGAATGTCTGGACCGATCCAACAATTACAATACGGCGATAGTTGAGGCTTTCGATCAGGCGTCGATCGACCTCTACGGCGTGCGCCGCGAGAGCTCGCTGAAGGCGCGGGCGATTGTCGACCCCATCA
>VAZT01000200.1 GCA_005884825.1 Alphaproteobacteria bacterium | reverse complement strand
ACAGAAGTCGGCCTTCTTGTCGGTCCCGGGTTGACGGGCGGGATCAACATCGGGCCGCCCGGTTTTGGGATCGAGGCTCCTAAATACATTTTGCTTTACGAACGGCTTGCCGTCGACAAAGTTGATCTTATCGGCAGTGCGTTCCAGCATCCACAGATAGCCGTCACGCGCGACGTATACGAGGCCCTTAACGGTCCGGCCGTCGTGCTGATAATCGACTAGAATCGGTGGGGGTACTTCGTCCCAGTCCCAAGAATCATTCGGATGATATTGGTGGTAGCCCTTGATTTTTCCGGTGGAGGCATCGAGAGCAACTGTTGACGATGTATATAGATTATCGCCAGGACGTTGATCACCCATCCACGGTCCGCCATTGCCGGTGCCCCAAAAGGTCAGATTGGTCGCCGGATCATAAGACCCAGTAATCCAGACCGAGCCGCCCCCGGTCTTCCATTGATCACCGTTAGGCCAGGTTTCACTTCCGGGTTCGCCGGGCGCCGGCACCATATAGGTCTTCCATACCTGGTTGCCGGTCTCGGGATCAAATGCCTCGACAGATCCGCGAACCCCGAACTCGCCGCCCGAGGCCCCGACGATTACCTTGCCGTCGGCGATAAGGGGGGCGAGCGTCATATAGTAGCCATGGGTGTAGTCCTCGACCGTGGTCTTCCACACCTCATTGCCGGTTTTCGCGTCGAGGGCGATGAGTACGGCATCAGCCGCCGCAAAGTAGACTTTGTCACCGAGCAGTGCGACACCGCGGCTAGTCGGGTGCAGTAAATTGATGTCTTCCGGGATTGGTCGCTTGAAGCGCCACAAGATGTCGCCCTTTTTTGCATCCATCGCCAAGAGCTGATTGCCAGGAGTGGCGACGAACATAACGCCGTTATTCACGATTGGCGGCGCCTCGTGGCCTTCGACCTGGGCGCTCGCAAGGCTCCAGACTGGCTTTAGCCGGCTGACATTTTCAGTCGTGATCTGTGATAAGGGACTGTATCCCCAGCTGTCGTATGTCCGCCGGTACATCAGCCAATCGCCATCCTCAGGCTTCTTCAGCCGTTCGGCGGTGACCGGTTTGTAGCTCTGCAGGATCGGTGGGATCGGCGGCGGCGTCTCTGGGACTGGCAGCGGTGCCAAGGGCTTTTGCGCCGAAGCCGTCAGCGCAGATAATCCGAGCGCGAGTGCGGCGGCAATGATAATTCTGCAGTGACGAACCTTCCCTGGCATTCGCTCCTCCTTCGTCCTTTGGCGGTCACGTCTGTTGTTGGAAGCCGGCCCGGCTAGTGAACGGCTTGGCAACGGCGAGCCGACCGTCCACGACTCTCAGCGGCAACGCCGGCAGCGGGCGCGGGGCGGGACCGCTAACCATCTTGCCTCCCTGCTTCGGGTCATAAAACGAGTAATGGCACGGGCATTCGAGCAACTGCCGATCGGGGTCCCAATTGGTCACGTCGCAGCCGGTGTGCACGCAAACTGCGGAATAGGCGACCACCCCTTCGGCGGCGCGCTCCTTGGTTTTGTCGTCGAAGCCCTCGGGGTCGAGGCGCAGCAACAGCATCTTGTTGAGCCGCGAGCCGTTACGCACGGTCTTCGTTTCAGGATCCATCGGCCACGCGAACGCTTGTTTGCCGTCGCGCGGCAAGTCGTCCGGTTTCAAGGGCTCTGGATTAGCCGCAGCCGTCACCGCGACCAACAGGTCGCCTTCTTTCGGACGCTCGCGTGCCGCATCGGTTTGGGCCGATGCAGGTCGCGGGGCCAGAGCAAAGCACAGGCCCAGCCCGATCGCCGCCCGCCTCCCAATGCACTGGAACTCGTAATCCACCCGATTTCTCAACACGAGCTCGCGCCAGCCGTCAACAACGCTACCCTGCAACCGAATGACTCGCCCTCTCCGCCCCTAGGGGCGGGGAGGGAGTATCTGCGGCCGCCTGGTCCACCTCCTAAGTGGCGAGCTGGTCGCCGATCGGCAGGCGGCGGATGCGCTTGCCGGTCGCGGCGAAGATGGCGTTGCACAAGGCCGGCGCGAAGGGCGGCAGCCCCGGCTCGCCGACCCCGCTCGACGGCACGTCGATACTGTTGGGCACGATCCAGACATGCGTTATCGGCGGCGATTCTTCGATGCGAAGGACCTGGAAGCCGTCGAAATTGTTCTGCTGGACCCGCCCGTTCTTGAAGCTGATCTCGCCATATTTGGCGAGGTGTCGTCGACCGCGACCTCGATGACGGTGGCGACATAGCTCAGGAAGCTCCGGTGCACGGCTATACCCTGGCCATGCCTCGGCGGCAGCTTTTTGCCCCATTCCGCCTTGTCGGCAACAAGCTCGACGACGCGCCGCAGCCGCGCCGTATCGATCGGGTAGGTTTCGAGCGGGTCGCCGTAATTGGTGTATTCGGCGGGTGGTTTGACGAGCCGCGGCGGCCCGAGAAGCTCGATCAGCATGTCCTTGGGGTCGCGTCCCGCCGCGTGGGCAAGCTCGGCAACAAACGACTGTATCGCAAAAGCATGCGGGATGTTCGACACCGAACGGAACCAGCCGATGCGCGTGTGCGCTTCGGCTTCGCCCACTTCGCAGCGCAGGTTGGCGATATTGAACGGCACGTCCAGGACACCCTGGCTGAGCTCCCCCGCCTGCTCGAGTTTCGGATCCGGAACGAACGTAGCCCGGATGGTCGGCGCGACGGTGCGGTGGCGCCACGCGACGACTTTCCCTTGCGCATCGAGCCCGGCATCGATGCGCTCGGCCGAGACCGTGTGCAGATAATCGTGATGGAGGTCGTCTTCTCGCGTCCAGGTGACCTTGACCGGGGCGCCGCCCATCTCGCGCGACAGCAATGCTGCCTCGAGCACGAAGTCTGGCTTCGACTTGCGGCCGAAACCGCCGCCGAGCAAAGTGACGTTGACCGTCACGTCCTCCGGTTTGAGGCCGAGCTTCTCGACCAGCTCGTTTTGCGTGCCGCCGGGGCTCTGCACGGCCGCCCAGACCTCGCATTTGCCGCCCGAGACGCGGGCCGTCGCGCAAGTCGGCTCCATTGGGGCATGGGCGAGATGCGGCGCGTAGTATTCCGCGAATACCGTCTTTGCAGCTGACCCGAGCGCCTTCTCGGGATCGCCCTCGTCGCGCACGACCTTGCCCGGTTTGCGCGCGGTTTCTTCCAATTGAGCTTTGTAAGCGGCTGAATCGTAGCTGGCGTGCGGCCCGTCATCCCACTTGATGACCAGCGCGTCGCGCCCCTTGATCGCCGCCCAGGTGTTGCGCGCAATGACCGCGACGCCGCCGATCGGCTGGAACTTCGATGGCGGCGGCGTACCCTCTATCACGACGATCTTCTCGACACCCGGCACTTTCATTGCCGCGCTGCCGTCATAGGAGGCGAGCTTGCCGCCCATGACCGGCGGCCGCGCAATGACCGCGTATTTCAGCCCAGCGAGCTTGGTGTCGATGCCGTAGACAGCACGGCCGGTCGTGATATCGAAAAGGTCAACGATCTGGACGTTGCCTTTGCCGAGATAGCGGAAGCCGGATTCGTCCTTGAGCTTGATCTGGTCGGCGGGCGGTGTCGGCAGTGCGCTCGCCGCGGCGGCGAGGTCCCCATAAGCGAGCTTGCGGCCCGAGGGCTTGTGGATGACCTCATGGTTCTGTGCCTGCACCTCGCTTACCGGGACGTTCCAGCGCTGCGCGGCCGCGATTTCCAGCATGTGCCGCGCCGCGGCGCCGCATTCGCGCATCGGCTGGATGAAATGGCGCAGGCTGCGCGAACCGTCGGTGTTCTGGTTGCCGTACTTTTTCTCGTCGCCCGGCGATTGCACGACCTTGACGCGTGCCCAGTCGGCTTCGAGCTCGTCGGCGACCGCCATCGGCAAGCTGGTCTTCGCGCCGGTGCCCATTTCGGCGCGGTGCGCGACGATTGTCACCAGCCCGCTCGGGTCGATCGACACGAAGACGTGCGGATCGCTGACGACCCCTCCGGCCATCTTGGCCGCGCCGGTGGCATAGGCCGCGAAGGCGGCGCCGGACGGGATGAATTCGGCGGCGACGACGAGCCCGCCGGTGGCGAATAGCCCCTTCAGGAACCCACGGCGGCTCACATTCTCGATATTGGCGTGGACGGCGCTCATATCACGCTCCTGTGGCGGCCGCCTTGATGGCGGCGGTGATGCGCTGATAGCAGCCGCAGCGGCAGATGTTGCCGCTCATCTCGCTGTTGATCTGGTCCTCGGACGGGTTCTTGTTGGTGGCGAGCAGCGCGGCGGCCTGCATGATCTGGCCGGCTTGGCAATAGCCGCATTGCGGGACATTGAAGGCGCGCCACGCCTTCTGCACCGGGTGGTTGCCTTGCGGGTCGAGCCCCTCGATCGTCGTCACCGAGCGGCCCGAGACATCGTTGACGGCAGTAATGCAGGCGCGGGTGGCCTGGCCGTCGACGTGAACGGTACACGCCCCGCACAGCGCGACGCCGCAGCCGTACTTCGTTCCGGTGAGCCCCAATTCGTCCCGCAGAAACCAGAGCAGCGGCATCGACGGATCGCCGTCGAACGACTGCTCCTGGCCGTTGACGCGCAACTTGACCATGGCGTTTCTCTCCCGTTGGTGCCGATCGCGGGATTCTATCCCCGAAGAAGCGAGCCCGGCAACATTGTTAATCAGCGGACGGGGTCTCAAAAGGTAAGGCGGATGCCCACTGTGCCGGCGATTGGCGCGCCGGGGCTGTAGCTGCGCGGATTGGTTGCGCCGGGAGCTTGGGCGATGAACACCGAGGAAGTCGGGGAGAAGGTGCCGAACGTATAATAGGTCGTGTTGAACGCGTTCTGCAGCAGCCCGAAGAGCTGCAGGTTGGGGGTAAGCTGATAGCTCGTGTGAAAGTTCAACACGAAATAGGCCGGCGTCTTCGGGGTCAGATTGGCTTCGTCGCCGAACAAGTACCGCCCGCTCGCCGCAATTCCCGTGCCGCCGATGGTCCAGGCATCGGTCAGCCGGTAATCCGCCCCCAGTTTGATCAGGTTGGTCGGGATGCCGGGCAAGTGGTTGCCCGGCTGGACCTGGATATTGCCGTTGGCATCGGCCGCGGGGTTGTTTGGGCTCGACGCCGTGAAACCGCTCTTGAACGTGGCGTCGGTGTAGGAATAGCCGAGCCAGGCGAGCAGCCGGTCGGTCTTGAGCCGCAGATTGATGTCGACGCCCTGGCGAAGGGTCGTACCGACATTCTCGAAGAAGCCACGGCCCTGGATCGGGCTGTTCACAAAGGCGATGTCGTTGTCGAGCGTGGCGCGGAAGAAGGCGATGTCGGCGGAAAGAGTCGTGCCGTCGGAGGATCGGATCTGGCTGCGCAGACCTGTCTCGATCGTGTGCGATACGACCTGTTGCAGGTTCGGATCGCCGGCGAAGAATTGCGCCAGGCTGCAAGGGGCTGCAGCGTTGGCGCAAGTTAGCTCCGCCGGGGTCGGCGCGCGGTTGGCGTCTGCATAGCTCGCGTAGGCGGTCAGCCCCGGCGTGATCTTGTACGTCAATCCGCCGGCCGGATTGAACCGGTTATAGGTGTGATTGCCGCCGAGAGCGCTGCCCTGTTGGTCGGTGAGATCGATTTGCGCAAGGTTGAAGCGGCCCGCCAGATTGGCCGACAGCTCGGGTGTAACGTCGAAAGTGTCGGTAAAGAATAGGCCATAGTAGGCATTGGAGATGCCGACCCGCACCGGCGCGATCGATCCGTCGGCCTGGTCGATGGTAGTACCGGGGCCAGCGAAGACTCGGTCGGCCAGTGACAATCCGCCGATTTGCGTGCTGCCGCTGAAAAGAATGCGAGCGCCGTCAAAGCTGAACCCGGCGACCAGTTGGTTCGGATGCCCGAACCGCTCGTCGCGATTGGTAACCTGAACTGAGGCGCCGTAGCCATTGGTGTTCGTCGACTGCTGGTCGAGATCCGAATAGGGTCCGCCATTGAGAAAATCCGGGATCGGGTTGCCGGCGCGGTTGGTTGCGAACGCGCCCGGCGCAACGCAAAGAAAGCCGGCCTGATCCTGATCGGTGCAGGGCCGGGCCACCGGAACGTTACCGTTGACGACCTGCTGCAGGAAATACTCGTAATAGGCCACCCCCTGCAGCGAGGTGGTATCCGTGACATCATAGGTGCCGGATGCGGTCATCAGCGCATATTTGTTCTTGATCAGATTGGGCGCGGTGAATAGCGCGCTGGGATCGACGGCCAACAACTCGATGGGCGAGGTTCCCGGGCCGTTCAGCGTATTGTCCGCCGCCGTCACATTGAGATGGGCCTCGGCACGACTGCCGCGCCACCCGATATCGCCATGGAAGTTGCGAACATTGGAGGATTGGAGATCGCGCCAGCCGCCTTCGTGCAGCCCGGTAGCTGCGACATAAGCCGCAGTGTTGCCGCTCTGAACCCCGTATTGCAGCTCCCCCTGGTAGTGTGAGAACGAGCCGCCGAGGATGTCGATCTCGCCGCCGTGGTAGGTGAACCCGTTCTTCGTCCGTACCGACAAGGCGCCGCCCAGCGCGTTGAGCCCAAAGACCGGATTGGAGCCGACCAGGTCCACCCGATCGATCGCGATGTCCGGGATCAGGTCCCAGTTTACCGTATCGCCGAACGGCTGGTTGAACCGCACCCCGTTCAGATAGACCGCCAGCCCTTGCGGGTTGCCCTGTAACGGCGAGGCAACGAAGCCGTGGTAAAGGAGATTGGGCTGAAATGGATTGCCGGCGGCATTGTCGAGCGTGACGCCCGGAACATTTTCTTCGAGCGCCGGCAGCATCTGCGGGTAGCCGTTCCGGCTGATGTCGCGATCGGTCAGCACCTGGGTCTCGGCCGGCACCCTGTCGCGATCGACCCCGGACCCGAGCAGCGGCGTCACGCCGACCACCTCGACGGTGGGCAGGCTCAACGGCGGCGCCTCCAAAGGTTGTTGCGCCGCCGCGGCAGCAGACAGTAGGCCCGTAGCCAAGCCGAGCGCTTGTCGGACACGCCTGAGGCCGGCGATATTTTTAGCGAAGGCAAAAGCCCATCTCTGCCCTTTAGAGGGGAGACAACCAGCGCGCCGCGGGCGCACCACGCTCGCAGAAAATTCGGGCGACGCAGAACCCTCACCCGGCTCACTGCGCTCGCCACCCTCTCCCGCGGTGCGGGAGAGGGGCTGTAAGACCACTGCCGCAGAACTCCTCTCCCGCACCGCGGGAGAGGGGGGACCAAGCTTGCTAGCGCTTGGTGGGTGAGGGTGTCGGTGCATCGCAAGGCATTTTCTCAGGAGAGGGTAAAGTGAACGCTCTGGACCCGGCCTTCGCAGGGTGACGATGATTCTTTACCCAAGAGCTCGGGATCGGCCCCGTTTCACATGGAAGCCATTAAGCCAGACAACGCGCCGGCGCGTGTTCCCGATTTACCCGGAAATTCTTCCCGATCCGCACGCGAAGACCTCCCACGGAGAGGCGGCATGCATGCCGGAATGGCCCTTCGCGCACAGTCGCCCTCCGCCTCTCCTAGCTGTTCTCGCTGTAATTTGCAGCGAAATATCAGCCACCGCTCGACCCTCCGTCGCCACCCGGCGCCGACGACCGGTCCTCCTGGAGTGACATCAAACGCGAACATTATGGCAATTTTAACGTTGCTGATATGGTAAGAGGCTGACGCCAACCCGCCGACGTTAATTCTGCTGCGCTCCCTCCGCTGGCGTTATCGAGTGGTAACGGCGCGAACCGATATTGCATTGGTGTCGAGGGATGGCATCCTTTAGCGTTTGGATGCCACCTCTCGGCGGTAGCCCAATGTCGCTTCGGTTCCGTCTGATCGGCTTGGTCTGCATCGGGCTGCTGATTAGCCTCGCGCTGGCTGGCATGACCGCGTATTCCAACGCCTCGCGCTCGGTGCGTATGGAGATGCGCGCGGCCTTTATGGTCGGGCGGCACACCATCGAGAGCGCGGTCGACCGCCTGCAGAACGCCCGAGACCCGTTGCGCTATCTCGACGATTTGGTGGCGTCCTTCCACGGCAATCGTCACTTGCGAGTCCAGCACGCCGGGGAGACGCCGGCCGTCGCCGCACCCTCCATCGAGAAATCGAAATTCGGCCGCCCCCCGGCATGGTTTGTGCGCCTCATCGGCGTTTCGCCCGAGACCGAGCAAATCCCTATTGCCGTCGGCGGTCGCGAGTATGGCACGATCGTGATCGAGACCGATCCGTACAACGAGACGCTCGAAGTCTGGAACGAGTTCGCCGAGAGCCTTGCGACGCTCGCCGTGTTCGGTGGTCTCACGATCCTGCTCATTTATGTTTTTATCGGCCGCACCTTGCGGCCGCTCGACCGACTGGCCGCTGCGCTGGAGGAGGTCGGCGAGGGCCATTACCGTATCCGGAT